>DASXDR010000110.1:0-54059 GCA_036490535.1 Tepidisphaeraceae bacterium
GCTATGGTCTGTCCGCTGCGACGCTGCCCTTCAATGATCGAACGCCATTCTTCAACACCCTGACGATGTGATTTGTTCATGCTCGCCAGTATGCACCCCGGACGCATCAGAAATAAATATGCAGTTTACGTAACGCTCACAGAATACCTACGGGTTTTTTCTTTATCCCCCTTGCTTTTCCGTTAGATGTTGTGCAAACTACCGCGCGATTTATCGTTACGGCTATGATTTCTTTAAAGAAAAAGCCGCTTGGTTTTCGATTTCACAATCCTGTAACAAAGCACGGAGGCCATCATATGGCACGGATCTGGCGGTGGGTTGGTTTAGCAGTTCTAACGCTCGGAATCTCCGGCTGCGTTTCCCAGGAAAAATATAACGCTCTGAAGCTGGATCGCGATCAGCTCGCTGAGCGATTGGCTTCTTCGGATGCAGAATCGCAGGCAGCCAAGGCGCAAGCCGAGCTGCTGCGCAAGCAGTTGGAAGCGATACAGGCAGCGGGTGGCACCAGCTCAGGCTTGATGTCTACCCTGACGGCGCAAAATGCTGATCTGCAGCGGCAGTTGGAAGATCTCAATCGCAAATACATGGAAGCTCTGAACCGTGCTGGCCAGGGCAATCCCCTGCCGCCGGAAACCACGCAGGCGCTTCAAGTATTGGCAGACAAATATCCTGATCTGATGGAATTCGACGCCAAGACGGGCATGGTCAAATTTAAAGGCGATGTGACCTTCGCATCTGGCGATGCCACGCTCACGCCGCGGGCACGCGAAGTGATCGAGAAATTTTCTTCGATCCTGAATTCAGCGGCGATTGCCAATTACGATCTGCTGGTTGCTGGACATACGGATAATGTGCGTGTCTCCAATCCTGCGACGATCGCACGAGGGCACAAGGACAACTGGTATCTCTCCGCTCACCGCGCGATCAGCGTGGGTGAGACGCTCATGAATGACGGCGTATCGGCGAGCCGAATTGGCGTGACGGGTTATGCTGATGAGCATCCGGTTGCGTCGAATGATACTGCTTCTGGGCGGGCACAGAACCGCCGCGTGGAAGTGCTGATTATGCCTAAGCCAACGGCGGGTGGTGAAGCTGCTGCTGGTGAATCAGGTGGTGCCGCTCAGACGGAATCGACCGGCGGCGCCAACGGTGCGACGCCGAACAAGCCATAAAAATTTTAGTCGGATTTCTCCCCCTCCTACCGCCCCGCTTCCACCCACGCAGCGGGGCGGTTTAATTTTGGATATTTTTGTTGTCTCGGGGTTGAAATTAACGACATTTTCGCGGACGCAAAACCTCGCAAAATTATTATTCGGATCAGCGCCTAAGATAGATTTCTATGTCTTTCCGCCCGTCTCGCCGTGCGTTACTTCGTTCATCGATTGCCACTGGTGCTCTACTGGCTGCAGATCTCTGGCCTGGGCATCTTTGGGCTGACTCCGCTCCGCAAACCAGCGATTTCACATTCCTCTGTGTTAACGATCTGCATTATTTCGACCATCACGGCGATTCCTTTTTCCAGCAGATGGTCAAGCAAATGAATGCCACACAGCCGGTTCCCGACTTTTGCCTGGTTGTCGGCGATCTGGCCCAGGATGGCCGGCCGGAGCAATTCGGGCCCATTCGCGATCATCTGCGGCAATTGAGATTTCCCTGCTCGTTTGTCATCGGCAATCATGATTTTCTCACTGATACGGATCGCCACGCATTTGATGAGATGTTTCCAAAATCCAATAACTATGTATTTGAGCACAAGGGTTGGCAGCTGATCGGAGCGGATACGACGCAAGGGAAAAAGGGGATGCGCACGAACATTTCGCACAGCACCCTGGATTGGCTGGGCCAGACGGCTTCATCGCTAAACCGCAAGCGACCTACCATCTTTTTCACGCACTTTCCGCTGGGATTTCTAGTGATCGCCCGCCCGGAAAATGCGGATGATGCGCTGCATCCATTTCGCGATTTTAATTTGCAGGCAGTATTCAATGGGCATTTCCACGCTCAGACCACTCGGCATTGGCGAAGTGCAACCATCACAACTGATAAATGCTGCTCGTATTTCCATCCCAATCATGATGGCACGCCACAAAAAGGATATTTTGTCTGCACGGCCAAGGATGGAAAAGTCAGCCGAGAATTCGTGGAAGTGAATGCACCCTCAATCACGACGAAGGGGTCATTTCTGCTAAGTTTCTGATGCGATCCAAATATAGCGAAAAAGGTAGTTCCGTGATCGGCTGGCGCGCGTTCGCTTACCTTATAGCAACAAGGTAAACTTTTGGGAATTAACTGTGAGCGATTCTCCCGCCGATAGTTCGAGACTAAATCCCTTGGATTCGGCTTCGTCGCGCGCGATTCTTCTCATTGAGACCGGCGTCGTCATTGCGCTTGCCGTGCTCCCCTCAATCGATGTTTCCATTCGACTTTTTAATGATCCTCTGCACCGCGCCTCATATACGATTTACCAGAATTTCGCCTCGACCTTGCAGCACACCGTTACTGTAACTATCCCCGCGCTATTCATTATGTGGCGCAGCGGCAGCCCATGGGATTCATTTGGCATTGTGCGGATAAAATGGGTGCGCGATTCGCTGCTCACGATCGGAGCGTATGCGGGCTCAATTCTGCTGATCTGGGGTGTTATGTGGGGGATTTATTTATCAGTGCCATCGGGTGCCTACAGATTCATAGGCCATGGATGGAATATTGGCAGCAATTTTCGTGGTCCACAGCAGCAGAGTGATTATTTGTTGTTGCCAGTATTGTGCTGTCTCATTGGGTTTCGGGAAGAATTGATATTTAGGGGTTACCTGATCAATCGGTTTGAGCGAATTTTTAATTCTACATTTGCCGCCGTGATTTTCAGCAGCCTGCTTTTTGGCTTTATGCACCTGTACCAAGGTTGGTACGGAGTCATCTCAACAGCTTCACTTGGACTGGTGTACGCCATTTTCTTTGCACGCTTTCGACGACTTTGGCCGTTGGTGGCTGCTCACGCAGTGACGGATTTCATTGGGTTCATTAGGATTCATTAAAGGCAAGTCTTTAAAGCCAGAAATCAGCTCCCCTCGACACATGGCCAAAACCCGCTAAACTCAACAGAAGTTATGAAAGATTCTGAAGTCAAAGTCCTCGATGAGCCGCATCTTTCGCTGGCGGATCAGTTTTATATTCCGCAGGTGCTCAATGGCCTGGGCACGACCATGAAGCACATGTTTGCCGTGCTGGGTGGGACGGATCGCGTGATTCAATATCCGGAAGAGCGGCGCGAAGACATGCCTGTGGAAAAGGGTGGCATGCAGCTGCGGACTTATCGCGGCGTGCATCGCTTGAATAAAGATGAAGATGGGCGCGTGAAATGCGTCGCCTGTTTTATGTGCTCAACCGCATGCCCGGCACGTTGCATTCATATCGAGGCAGAAGAAGCGCCTTGGTCGGATCGCGAGAAGTATCCTCGCAAATTCGATATCGATGAGCTGCGCTGCATTTATTGTGGGATGTGTGAAGAAGCCTGCCCCGTCGATGCGATCGAGCTCACCAGCATTTACGATATTGTCGGGCTTACTCGGCAAGAGATGGTTTTTGACAAATCCAAGCTGCTTCAGGTGTATGACGAGACGGTGAAGCAGGAGCCGATGTAAAACCACCTCGCATCACAGCTTATCACCTTCTAACCAAACCCCCTGCGATGTGTCTATTTTAGTATGAGACACATAGCAACAATCTTCGGAATTTGTGCTACGACGTATGGGGCTTTTACCGTGGCGAAACCGATCATGGATCGCCATCACGAACCGGCAAGATTAGAACAGCGGCGGGACGATCATGATCGGGGTCATTATTTTGATGATCGGTTCGATCATCATGAGCCGCGCGATTTGCATGGGCATCCTGGTCGATTTTAAAATTCCCTGATAAATTTTGATTCGGAGATCCGCTCGATTCGGGAGCGGATCTTTTTTTGGCACCTTGTTTGTTCGTTCACTTCTTATCTTCAAAAAGGAGTGTCGATATGTTTGGCATAAAAAACGAAAATCAGACGGGACGATTGTCGGGCAAGCGAGTTGCGATTCTCGTGGATCAAGGATTTGAACAGGTTGAGATGACCGAACCACGAATGGCGCTCGATGAGGCCGGCGCGACGACCGAGCTGATCTCGCCGGAGTCTGGGAAAGTTCAGGCGTTTCAGCATGACAAGTGGGGCGACAAATTTCATGTGGATTGTGAATTGAGCAAGGTCAATCCGGACGATTATGACGCATTGGTTTTGCCAGGCGGGGTTATGAATCCGGATAAATTGCGAAACAATACGATGGCGGTTGATTTCGTGCGGAGTTTTGTTGAGGCTGGCAAGCCAATCGCTGCGATATGTCATGGCCCATGGACACTGATCAACGCTGGCGGGGTGCGAGGTCGGCATATGACCAGCTGGCCGTCACTGCAATTGGATCTGAAAAACGCTGGGGCGATTTGGACTGACGAAGAAGTTGTGACGGATAACGGCATGGTTACCAGCCGTAAGCCAGACGATATTCCCGCTTTCAATCGCAAGATGATTGAGGAATTTGCGGAGGGGATTCATACGCCGATGGCGAGCCCTTCTCAGCAGGTTGGAAGAATGATATGAAAGATTGGACATTGACCACCCATGGCAGTGGCGTCTATATTTTTGGCCATTGACGAGTTAGTGCTGCTGCCTTGTTGGCAGTAGCCATGGAAAGGAAACCTATAGTTATGCGAAAGATTCTCCCTCTTTGTGCGGCAGTTGCGTTTGCCGCTTCGTTCCTGGCAGTCACCCCCGCCCAAGCCGCCGAGCCCTCGGAATTTGTGCGCACGGCAAATCAGATCAATTTGGAAGAAATTGAGCTTGGCCACTATGCCGCCGAGCATGGAGCCAATCATGAAGTGCGCGAATATGGCGCAATGCTCGCTGAAGAGCATCAATCCGCTGAAGATGATCTGCACAAGGTGGCTCATCATCATGACATGCATCTGCGCGATCACCTTGATGAAGAGCATCAGGGCAAGGTTGATCATCTGGAAAGCCTGCACGGCCATGAATTCGACCGCGAATTCCTCCATGCGATGCGTGACGGACACGATCAGGCCATCGGGATTTTCGAGGAAGCAGCTCATCATGCGGAACATGAAGATGTGCGCGCTTATGCCGCCAACTTGCTCCCGCATCTACACCATCACCGCGATCGCGCTGCGGAGATTGAAGATCACATGCGATAATGCGTGTGTGATGTGAAAGAATTTTTACCCAGGAATGCCGCGAGAAATCGTGGCATTCTTATTTTTTGCGGGCGCGAAGAAACCAAGGCATTAGTAAAATCATTGAGCAAGCAACGGCAGGCTCGGGAAGCGGATACCACATAACCGCATGTGATTCGCCATTGATCACAGCACTGCCAACGATATCGCCGGCGGCGTTGACCCCGTAAGCTGCCGAGCTGGTTGCGCCTGGGATAATGGTGTTTAAATCATAAAAGGTTGCCGCGCTTCCTTCCCATACCGCGGCATGGCTAGTCAAATCGCTCACTCCAGCTGCTCCTATTTGAATCGTGCCGTTCGTAGCCCAAGCATTGGTTATGACATATCCGCCAGGGTCGAGATCGATTCCGGTATTGGTCACTGTGTCCCATAGATAAGCATGTTCAGCTCCTGCGGAGCTTGCATTGCCGACAATCTGCGTATCATCAGCGGAGATACCCAAAGCCTGCGAAGCCGTATAACCGGTGGGATTCAAATCAAGGTAAGAGGAAGTACCACTCCACTCGACTGCATGATCAGGCGAAGTCGTAACCATGTCGATTTGGATTATTCCCACCTGATGCGAAGCATTTAAACTGACAGCTTGAGAACTTAAAACGCCCGCAGGATTAAGGTCGATATAAGTGCCTGCACCGACATTCCACAACAACGCATGTTGCTGGTAGCCAATGAGGCCTTCGCCGGCAATCTGGGTGCCAAAAATAGCATAGGCGCCGCTGTCCTTAAGACTGGATGAATTAAGATTTGTGTAATTTGCGGCCGAACCATTCCATAGCGCGGCGGTGGACGAGTTAACAACTCCTACTACATTTTCTCCACTGATACCCCATGCAAACGATGTTGAGCTGGATGGATTCAAATCAATCTGAGCGCTCGTATCGAGATTCCACAAAAATGCATGTTGTTCGCCAGCGATAAAAACAGAGCCAACGATGTTATCCCCGTCAATGCCATCCGCAATGGATGAGGCATACCCGATTGGATTGAGATCGATGTATCCATAGGTGGTGGCGTATACGGTTTGGAGAAGAAAAGGACAGGCAAGGGCAAAAATTCCACCAGCGAAGTGCGTACGTGTGTTCATGACAGAATTCTCCTTGATTATGGCAATATACGTCCAGTTAGGCTTTTCGTGGTGGCGTAATGCGAAACAATCCCGCAGCTTTGTTGCGGCATGGCGCAGGTTAAATGTGTCTAAGTTTGTTCAATCCATTCAGTGCAGCAACTTTGTAGGCTTCGGCTAAGGTCGGATAGTTGAAGACGTTGTTGATGAAATAATCGACGGTGCCTTTGAAGGCCATGACGGCTTGGCCGATGTGGATTAATTCTGTGGCGCCGGTGCCGATGGCGTGGACGCCGAGGATGGTGTGGTCGTCCTGGTGGATCAGGAGCTTGAGCATGCCATCGTGATCGCCAAGCAACTGGCCACGGGCGAGCTCGGAATATTGGGCGATACCGGCTTCGTAGGGAATGCCGGCTTTGGTGAGCTGTTCTTCGGTTTTGCCGACCATGGAGATTTCGGGGATGGCATAGATGCCGTAGGGGAAGAGCTCGGGGATGGAATTGGTGGGAACGCCGAAAGCGTGGCAGGTGGCGAGGCGGCCCTGCTCCATCGCGGTGCTGGCTAAAGCGGGGAAGCCGATGACATCGCCGGCAGCATATATGTGCTCGACGGCGGTCTGATAATTTTCGTTGACCTTGAGGCGCTCGCGATCGTCGGCGGAGAGGCCGACCTTGTCCAAACGCAGCGCGGCAGTAGTCCCCTGCCGGCCGACAGCGTACAACAACGTCTGAGCGTGCAGATGTTTTCCGGATTCGAGTGTGGCTTGCACGAGGACACTCTGCTTTGCGGATTTGCCTTCTGTGACAGGCGGATCGGCCAGAGCGACAGCGGGTTGACTCGGATCATTTGCAGCAGCAGCGGCGGCGGTGGCTGGGGGGACAGCGGCGGCTTGGCGCAATTCGGGCATGTCGACTGGAACTTCTTCGATCTTGGCGACTTTTTCACCGAGGCGCAAGGTGATTCCCATCCGCCGCATTTGGTATTGCAATGCTTCGGTGATTTCGTGATCGAGGAAGCCGAGCACTTCGCCTCTTCCCTCGACGAGCGTGACTTTTACGCCGAGCGTGGCGAGCATGCAGGCGTATTCCACGCCGATCACGCCGCCGCCGACGACGATCATGGTCTTTGGCAATACATCGAGCTTGAGCAGACTGTCGGAAGTGACAATGGTTTTTTCATTGAACGGCACACTGCTGGGCATCGCGGGGCGAGTGCCTGTGGCGATGATGAATTTCTCGCCGCTGATGACTTCAAAATCATCCGGGCGATCGACGTAAATCACATTGTCATCTTCAAACCGCGCTGCGCCCCAGATCAATTCGATATTGTTCCGATCAAAATGATCGCGGATGAGCGTGAGTTCCTGGTGAATGACCTGCTGGCTGATATAAATCAAATCGCCCACGGTGATGGTGCGCTTCATGCGCGACGATTCGCCGAAGAGCCCGCGCTTGGAAGCGCCGGTGAGATGCAGCACGGCTTCGCGCAGGGCTTTGGAAGGAATCGTGCCGGTGTTGATGGACGCCCCGCCGAGCACATTATTTTTCTCAATAATGCAGACGGATTTCCCCAGCTTGGCAGCCTGGATAGCCGCCTTCTGCCCCGCAGGTCCAGTCCCGATAACAATGCAATCAAAATGGCGCATGATGAATTCTGGCCGAGAAAGTTTAACGAATCAATCGAACGCAACATTTATATCGGCTGGGGGAGATGCGAACATGCATGAGAGCTTTTATTAAAGATCGCCGTTATTTTCGGACGCAAAGAAGTAAAACCGGCGATTAAAGTGGCTTGAGCGCCTGAGCATGATATAATTGTGGCATGGTACGGGCCATCCGGGAAACAGTTACGGTTGAAGACGGAGGGGTTGTCCGCTTGCACTCCGCTGAATTGCTGCCCGGATCGCGCGTGGATGTAATTATCCTCCCCGAATCGTCAGCAAAAGATAACCGTCCCCTCGCCAGTTTTAAGGGTTCGGCCAGGGGTGTGTACGCCTCACCAGAACAAGCCGACGCATTTCTCCGCACGGAGCGGGATCAATGGGATCGATAAAAGATCTTATTGGCAAATCCGTGTATCTGGATGCAAATGTTTTCGTCTATTTTCTCGAGGGTTATCCCCGCTTGGCTGATCTGGTGGCCCTACTCTTCTCAGAAATAGACGCAGGGCAAGTCCATGGCATCACCCGTGAATTGACCTTAGCCGAACTGCTGGTCAAACCTATTCGAGACGGCAATAAACAAGCGATTGCGGAGTACGGCCAGATCATTCGCTCTCGTACTTTGTTCGATGTCGTGCCAATTTCCAGACCGATCCTCGTCGAAGCAGCCCACCTGCGCGCTTCGTCTCCAACATTGAAACTTCCGGATGCCATTCATGTTGCTACGGCTGCATTTGCAGGTTGCACCGCCCTGCTTACAAATGATCTTCGTTTGGACGCGACAGGTGTGCCGGTGTGGTTATTGTCTGAATTAAATAGTTAAATCCTAAGTAATCCACCGCCTCTGGCGGTGGATTAGTTAGGATTTAGATTTTTGTTGAAAATCGGGGCCTTTGACAGATAATGTAGTCGCCGATCTTCTGACGAGGAAATCTTTTTGATTGTTGGAGCTGGAAATGCAATCTCCGAAAAAAAGAGCCATTGTGATGGAGTTTCTGGAACTGCGCCGTTTGCTCAGCACCATTTACGTGGATGCCATCGCACCAGGACCCACGCATAATGGCTCGTCGTGGACAAATGCCTATACCGATCTGCAACAAGCCTTGTCTGCCGCTACCAGTGGAACAACCATTGAGATTGCCCAAGGCACTTATAAACCTACCGCGACTACGAGCCGAACAATATCGTTCAACATCACTAGTAGTATTTTCCTGTACGGCGGTTACGCCGGTTACGGCACCGCCAGTCCTGATGCGCGCAATCCCTCCTCATATCAGACCATCCTTTCCGGGGATATCGGTAACATTGGCGATAACAGCGATAATAGTTATCACGTGGTTGACATTAATGCTTACCAATATTCGCCGACGTTGGACGGATTTACGATTTTGGGAGGCAACTCAAACGCAACACAATATCCCAACAATGAAGGTGGGGGCTTATACATCACTTTAGGCAACGCCACGATTAATGATTGCACCTTCGCTCAAAACAATGCAATAGAAGGCGGAGGTTTATATGTTTTAGGGCAGACTACCGCGGTGATGAATTGCACGTTTTCGAATAATTCGGCTAGTGATGGGGCAGGCGCTTATCTCGAAGACGAGAACAATAACGCCCCATCCTTTATGAATTGCGTTTTCACAAACAATTTGGCGCATGAAGGCGGAGGAGTTTATAACGCCTCTTCATTGTCCAAATTTACAGACTGCACCTTCAGCGATAACGAGGTGAGCTACACCACGGCCGAGGGGGGTGGAATGTATAATTACATGGCTTCTCCAACGCTCACGAACTGCGTATTCGAATCAAATTCCGCCGTGCGAACAGGAACCTTGGGATCATCAGGGGGTGGCCTTGAAAACGCTTATTCGCCTGCAACTTTGATTGACTGCAGTTTTATCCAAAATAGTGCGGATGCGGGCGGCGGGATGGCGGATTCGCAGGGCGGTTCGACTTTGAATGATTGCACATTTGATGGCAACACGACTGACTCATCCGCCGGTGGTGGGCTGGTGCTGTTCAGTTCCTCCGAGATTCTTAATAACTGCCTTTTCGTGGGAAACACGGCGCGCACCACGGGAGGGGCAATTCAAGTCAGCGGTTCCAAGCCCACAATCACCAACTGCACATTCGACGGAAATGGTGCGAGCACTTCGGGAAATGCCATTGAAGCTGATTCCACATCTATTGTTACATTGAACAACTCGATCGTGTGGAACCAAGGACCCCTTGCAACCCAGATCAAAACCGACTCTTCCAGCGCGATATTTAGTACGTACAGCGATCTTTTTGGGTTTGCCGGTACAGGAGATATCGCCACGGATCCTCTATTTATACGCAATCCCAGTTCAGGCCCGGATGGTTTATGGGGCACTAGCGATGATGATTACGGCGATCTGTATTTACAGTTTACTTCCGCTGGTGTAGATGCGGGCAGCAATTCCTTAGTGCGCAATGGTATTTCTACTGATCTGGATGGAAATACGCGCATCTTCGATTTCCCGGGCGCACATGACCCCGGAGCAATTGTCGATATGGGAGCCTACGAGCTTGGTTACAATTTGGACGAAATCATCGTACCCTTTGACCAGACACTTGCTCTGCCAAGCGGCGGCTATACGTTTACCGCGAGCTATATCAACGACGCGTATGGAGACACGCTGGATATTAAAGACGATACGGTGATCATCCCATATTCTGCTGGAAATGATCCTGCCTCGTTATATGCTTCGAACTTGGAATTGGGATACAACGGGGGACAGTGGAACGGCACTGGCATCATTAGCTCTGCAACACTCAACCAGCCCGCCAACGTTACAAGTGTTGGTTATTACGATAATGGCTCGTCGGTCACCATCCGCCGCACATGGTATGGAGATGCCAATGTCGATGGCGTGATCAATGCGGACGATCTTTCCTTGATGATGCTGGCACAAACGGGCGCCGGCCCGCAGCCAGCTACGCGATGGCAGGATGGCAACTTCAATTATGGCACTCAGATCACCGCGGATGACTGGAGCAAATTTGCCTATGTGAATGCCTACGCCAAGGGCCAGAATATCGCGACAGCGGCTCCCGAAGTGGCGCAGGTGCAACTTGTTTCGGCCAACAATTTGGATGATCTGCTGAACTGATTGGTCGTAGTCCGTATTGCCAGCAGCTTGTTTTCCTGATTGTTCGGCTTCAAACCCCACCTTAGAATTGCCGATAAAAGAAGCGGCCATCCGGTGCGCGCTGTATCGCTCGATTGCCGTTTCTCCTGTGGCGTGCCTACCATGGGTTGTAAACTTTGTGAAATGAACTACAACCGATATTCGGACGTATAATTTAAAGCGTATTTTGACGTTTATTACCCATTGAGGGGTCGGCTTTGAAAGGCTGGCCGTCGGGAGATGGACATGTTCGAAAGATTCACGGATCGAGCTCGAAAAGTCATGGCGCTGGCGAACCAGGAAGCACAGCGCTTCAACCATGAATACATTGGTACTGAGCATATTTTGCTCGGCTTGGTGAAAGAAGGCTCCGGCGTAGGGGCTAACGTCCTGAAAAACCTCGACGTAGACCTCCGCAAGGTCCGCCTGGAAGTGGAAAAGCTGGTTAAGAGCGGGCCGGACATGGTCACTATGGGGAAACTTCCCCAGACCCCGCGAGCCAAAAAAGTCATTGAATATGCAATTGAAGAAGCTCGCAACCTCAACCACAACTATGTGGGCACGGAACACCTTTTGCTGGGCTTGCTTCGTGAGCACGATGGCGTGGCTGCCCAGGTGCTGATGAACCTGGGCTTGAAACTGGAAGAAGTCAGGGAGGAAGTCCTTAACCTTCTTGGAGCAGGCGTGGAAAGCGAAGAAACACAACCTCAGGAAAAACAACAAAGTAAGGGCAAGAGCAAAACCCCCGCTCTCGATTCGTTCGGGCGCGACCTGACAGAATTGGCACGCGAGGGGCAGTTGGACCCCGTTATTGGCAGGAAGAATGAAATCGAACGCGTGATTCAGATTCTCTGCCGTCGACAAAAAAATAACCCGGTGCTGCTGGGCGAAGCAGGCGTTGGCAAAACCGCCATCGTCGAAGGTTTGGCCCAGATGGTGATCAGCAATTCGGTGCCGGAGATTTTGCATGATCGCCGGATCGTTGTGCTGGACTTGGCAATGATGGTCGCTGGCACGAAATATCGCGGGCAATTTGAAGAGCGCATCAAAGCCGTCATGAACGAAGTGCGGCGAGCAAAGAACGTCATTCTCTTCATCGATGAGTTGCACACGCTGGTTGGCGCCGGCGGTGCTGAAGGCGCGATTGATGCGAGTAATGTATTGAAGCCCGCGCTGAGCCGTGGTGAGATTCAGTGCATCGGTGCAACCACGTTCGACGAATATCGCAAGTACATCGAAAAAGATGCTGCCCTCGCGCGGCGCTTTCAGCCGATCACGGTTGATCCGCCAAATAAGGCAGATGCGGTGCAGATTCTCAAGGGTCTGCGCGATCGCTATGAAGCGCACCATCGCGTGCAGATTCTCGATCAGGCTTTGGAAGCTGCCGTCGAGATGTCGGATCGATATATCACCGGGCGCTGCTTGCCGGATAAAGCGATCGATGTGCTCGATGAAGCTGGCGCCCGCATTCGTTTGCGTTCGATGACCAAGCCACCCAATCTGGCTGATCTCGAAGAGCAAATCGAACGGCTGAGCATCCAAAAAGACGAAGCGGTGAAAAACGCTGAGTATGAGGAAGCGGCCCGTCTGCGCGACTCTGCTGAAGCACTCCGTAAGAAGAAAGAGGAGATGCAGAAGCAGTGGCGTGAAAAGTCCAAAGAAATTGATGGCGTCGTGGACGAAGAAGTTATCGCTGAGGTCATCAGCAAGATGACCGGCGTTCCACTGACGCGTCTGGAAAAAGAAGAAGCCCAGCGCCTGCTCGAGCTCGAAAACGAGCTGCACAAGCGCGTGGTCTCACAGGATGAAGCCATCAAGGCGATCGCCAAGACGATCCGCCGGGCGCGGTCTGGTTTGAAGGATCCGAATCGGCCGATGGGCTCGTTCCTGTTCCTCGGGCCTAGCGGCGTCGGTAAAACGCTACTCTCCAAGGCTCTCGCTGAATTCATGTTCGGCGATGCTGATGCTCTGATTCAGATCGATATGTCTGAATATATGGAGAAGCACAATGTCTCCCGCCTGATCGGCGCGCCTCCGGGCTACGTCGGTTATGAGGAAGGCGGCCAATTAACGGAGCGCATCCGTCGCCGCCCGTACAGCGTCGTGCTGCTCGACGAGGTCGAGAAAGCGCACCCCGATGTGTTCAACATGTTGCTGCAAATCATGGAAGAAGGCCGGCTCACGGACTCGTTCGGCCGTCATGTCGACTTCCGAAATGTCGTGCTGATCATGACCAGCAATATCGGCTCGGAACTGATCAAGGGCGGCGGAAACACCTTCGGGCTGCACTCCAAAGCCAAGGGTGCTTCCGAAGAACGCACCTATCAGTCGATCAAGGGCACGGTTATGAAAGAGCTCGAGCGTTATTTCCGCCCCGAGTTCATCGGCCGTCTGGATGATGTGATCGTCTTCCGTCCGCTCAGCAAGGAAAACCTTGAGAGCGTCGTGGAACTTGAGCTGCACAAAGTCACCAAGCGATTGGAAGACCATGGCCTGAAGATCGAGATGACTCTCGAAGCCAAGGATTTCCTGGTCGAAAAAGGCACAAATGCTGACTTCGGCGCTCGACCTTTGCGTCGTGCTCTCGAGCAGCATGTCGAAGACCCGCTCTCGGAAGAAATCCTCCGCGGCAACTTCAAGGGCAAAAATCTCATCAAGATTTCCCTGAAGACCGAGGAAGATAATTCCAAGCACCTGTTCTTCGAAGCGATCGACAGCAGCGAGAAGAAAGGCGATTCGCAACTCGCGTCAGCGGGTTCGACGTCGGATGCGACGTAAGATCTGAAATCTAAAATTTGAAGTTTAAATGAAAGCCCACGGATACTATTCGTGGGCTTTTTTATTTCTATTTCGACGTGATGCAAACAAGATAGAGCTCATTAGCCATGCCAGCGTGGACGGTTCTGGCAAGCTGGCTTGATATGAAGCTGCACCAAGTAGAAATAGCGATTCGTCATCCGCATTAACGATCCCATCGTAATTGAAATCTCCATCGCTCCACGTAGCGCCACCACTGTTAAATTTTCCCAGATTTTGGGATAACACTTCAAAATCGGCGGCGTTGACAGTACCGTCCAAGTTCGTATCGCCCCACCAGGTCACTTCCAGAAGATAGGTTGAACCGCTGATCGAATATCCGATGCCTTTGCCGGGAACGGAGGCATGCACGGACGAAGTAATTTCTGGCTGCACTCCTCCAGCGAAAAATCCATTGTGGAGCTGGGTAAGCACTGATGCGGATGCCAGGCCTTGATCCAATATCACCGTACCGCCGGCAACATCGATGGTGCCGGTATTGGTCATCGGCCCTTGCGTTTCGAGAGTAGCTCCCGCATCGATTTTGATCGTGCCGGAATTGGAGAAGGTTGGCAATCTGGTATCCGTACCGCCAGCGCCCAAAAGAAGCTTGCCAGCTTCGATTTCCATTGTTCCGCTGTTGCTCACGTCCAGCGAAGCACCGTTGAACATCAGCAAAAATGCTGCCGTGCCACTCCCCTGCTTGATGAACGAGCCAGAGTTGCTGAAACTATTCATAAAAGTGTACGCGTTGAAATCCACTTCATTTGTGTTGTTAATAGTAAAAATTCCATCATTGACGATCACGCCCGCAGTCAACCCCACCGACGCGTTCCAGTTGGCCGTGCCATCAATCTCCAGTGTCCTTACCAGGGTGAGATTACCCGTGGCGATCAATGAAGCAGTAGAAGATATGGTCGCTTGTCCACTGGGATAAATGCTGACCGATCCATAACTGCCGAGCTCTCCCGACGACCAGGTAAGCGAGTTGCTCACGGCTAACGTACCTAAACCATACACTGTTGCATCACTGCCAATGGTCAGCGATGTCAGGGACTCATCTGCACCGAAATACACCTCGCCGCCCTCGATCGTCACCGGGCCTGCATAATTCAACGCACCATTGAACGTAACCTTGGCTCCGGTGATCGGGTCCAAGTTGGTCGGACTTATTGCATTATTAATTGTTACAGTCCCGCTCAGATCGAGCGGGCCGGCAGGATTAAAAGTCCCTGCAGAAAATGCGCCACCAAAAACCTCAATCGTGCCCAGTCCCCCCACCGAGCCCGCAGCAACAGTGAGATTATGAACAGCCAGCGTCGCACCAGAAGCAACAGTAATTATTCCGCTATTGGTATTGCTCCCGCCTTCCAGGCTGAGTTGCCCTGCGTTTACATCTAGCGCGCTACCCGATTCATTATTGAAGTTGGCATAGGAGACAAGGGTGCTCGCGCCTAGCTTATTGTATTGCCCATAATTGTTAAAAACGCCTCCGCTAAAGCCATCCTGAGAAGCGTTATAAATGCCGCCCGCCAGATTATTAAATGTGGAAATATCGATATAGCAAAGGCCGCCCTCATCATCAAAAACGCCGCTATTATTGATTGTTTTATTGCTCGTGATGTTCTGCGAACCTGAAAGATCGACGGTGACAGTCGCAGTTGTGCCGACATTGATTGCGCCTGTTCCGTTCATTATCGCCGGGCCCCAGGTAGTGACGCCATTTAATGTGAGATTGCCATTTCCGGAAATGGTTGCCGAATTCAGGGTCAAAGCGGCGTCGATTTCTGAATTGCTGGCAATGGCCAGAGAGCCATTGGTGATGTTAAGGGCAGATGTGCTGTCCGTATTGATGGAATTTACAGACTGCGTTCCGGAAAGCGCGACTGTATAGGGAGAGCCAAATGGCATTTCGTTGAGAACTGCGTCATCAGACGGTCCCGGCAACGCTGCGCTCGACCAATTTCCGGGAGTGGTCCACTCGGAATCAACTCCGCCATCCCAATAAACGGTGTTGGCCAGCGAATGTCCTCCAAATATCAACGTGGGCAATGCGCAAAATAAAAGGCCAATGCGGTAGATGCGTGTTTTTGCGGCTGACATTTTCCTCCCGGATGTTAATTCTCGATGCAAGCTCTGCCACAAAACGCTACCGCGCCTACGAAAAGAACGCAACAAAATTCTGGCTATTTGTGAACCCAACCAAAGCAATTCACCACTAGGGTTTTTCGTGGCCCCAAAGCCCCTTATTTGAAATTTCGGTAATTTATCCAGCAACGAAACTCATGCGAATCGGTATTGGCATTCGTGGAGGAATGTTCACGGATCATTCAAATGGGCAGCATAGAGGCCCATGCGTCGACGTTGTCGTGGGGTGACATCCTGGCAATTTGCCTGCGCAAAGGCAGGCCGGTGGTGCGCATTGCTTGTGTTGCGCTACTCAGAACATTGATCGTAATTGCTCCAGTCGTTCTGGCTTTTCTGATCGCTCGTAATACTCGCGACAATTCGCATTGCGATGAATATGTGCATATCAATGCGTTTGAATATTTCCAAACACATTGGCAGCGCCCGCCGATTGGATCGGATCAGGTGCTTTACTCCGTTAACGGCATTTCGCGCGTCTATAACGGTGAAATCGTCTACCTGATTTTTGGAAAAGCTGGGGCTCTCCTTCGGCATTTCTTTCCGCACTCTGATCCATATTACATTTACCGTGCCTGCAATATTTCTCTGCTCGGCATCACGCTAGTCGTTCTAGTTTCAATGCGCTGTAGTTGGTTTTCTCCGTGGCTGCTGGCGTTGTTTGTGGTTTGCATCCCGCAGGTGATCTACACTTATGCTTATGCAAATTCCGATGCGTTTGGCGTCTCGGCCAGTGTGCTGCTTTTTGCTCATGTTGCCTGCATACTGGATAGCCCTCCGCGACAATGGGGGATAATTCGCATCGCTGTATTGGCTCTGCTGATTCTTCTGACGCTTTTATCCAAGGTCGCTTTTGAGTTGGGAATCGTTCTACCTTCGATTTTGCTAGTGGCGTATTTTGTCAAAACACGCACCTCGCCGCGATGGATACTGCTGCGTATCGTATTGCCACTGTTGGTGGTTTATGCCTTGGCGTCGTGGTGGAATCCGGCGATTTCGCCGTGGCACGCGCGCTGGCAAAAACAAATGATGGCGCTTCGCGAGCAAAAGGCCATTGTCGGCCGGCGGCCCAGTGATCCCCAGCCCACCTTTGGCGGCGATTATCCGACCAATTTTAACGGCCATTACCTAGCGGCTAATCATGGCACGTATTCGCAGATTTTCACTGCCGATCACCACGCCTGGCTCCCTTATAACGCTGAGAGTTTTTATGGCCGATTTGCTTACATGCTGGTCGTCTTGCCCCATTGGCTTTACTTCAGCGCCGCCAGCATCGCGATCGCACTTATCATCCTGACGATTCTCTTGATGGCTCTAAACCGCCGTAGAATCCCCTGGCCGATCTGGCTCTGTCTTTCCACCGCCCCCCTGCTCATCGCGGGCAATCTTTTCGGCTCGCTCTATCACTCTTTCCACTATGACTGGCAGCCGCAGGGAAGGTATCTGTTTGCCTCGCTGGTGCCATTATTTTTTCTTTGCTTTGGCACATGGAGCACCGAAAGAAAATGGTGGCGAGCGGTACGCTGCCTGGCCATTTTGCTGTTAATGCCCCTCTGCGGCTATGTCTTGCTGCAATACGTTGCGTTGAATCCATTCCTGAGATGAGCGAATTAGTTTCATCAACGCGATCGTCGGCGCAATGCCCCAAACAAAGCCAAGCCAGCCACCACCATCCCCGGCTCCGGGACTGCCGGGAAACTTCCCGTCTGATTAGCATCTCCCAATTGAAACAGCGCGTAATCGTCGGCGTTGACGATGCCATCATAATTGAAATCCCCCTGCTGCCACGTTGCATTGGTGGCGCCGGGGACCATGGCTAGAAGATCACTGTTGGTGACGGTGCCGCTTAAATCGGTGTCGCCGTACCACGTGTCCATCAATATGTAAGCGGAACTGTTGAGAGTGTAGCCAACGCCGGTGGAGTGAGTGGGATCGGCGGCGGCGAGGGAGGAGATGATGCCGGTGCCGTTCCACGCACCATGATTAAAACCACTTAAAAGCTCCGCGTGCACAGTAGAAGATGCCAATCCTTTATCCAGCTTGAGTGTGCCGCCCGCAACATCAACTTTGCCTGTGTTTGTAAAGGTGCCGGCGGCTTCAAACACCGCAGTCGGCCCTATCTTCAGGGTGCCAGAATTACTAAATGGAGTAGCAGAGGGAACGGTAAAGCTGCGACCATTTGTAATAGTAAAATTGCCCTGATTGGTCGACAGCCAGTTAATTCGGCTGAATGTGGAGTTCGCGCCGTCCAACAAAACCGAAGCTCCGGAATTGATAGTTGTAATATCAGTCGTTGCCGCGGTGCTCAGCGTCGCCTTGTTACGGACATCCCAGGTGCCGCCGGTAATTACACTTGTGCCAATCTGGTCGACAAACGATAGAAGAAGTGTTCCCGACTGCACGTCCACGGTTCCAGTGTTATTCAAAATCACCGTAGAACCTGAATTACCACTGATGTTTGGATAGAACGCTAATGTTCCAGTTCCTTGGCAGATGAGTGTTCCAGCATTATTGAACACGTCTTGTCCAAAAGCGGCAGAACCACTCAATTTAATCGTAGATGTGCCGGTATTACCCGTGAATGCACCATTGTTGTTGAAGGTCCCATTTTCGAAATTGATTTGCCCCGTTGACCAGGTCGCGGATCCATCATTTTCCAAAACGCCATCGAGATAGCCGCTGGTAATAGTCATGGTAGCTGAATTGGGCGCGGCGCCAGAAGAGCTGATGATCGTTGAACCGGAATCGATAAAGCCGCCCGTCCAATTCAGATTACCAGCTACAGTAATATTGTTATTACCACTGATCGCTCCGCTGGACAGAGCAAGAGAACCCAGTGTCGCGCCCTTGTTAAAATTCGCAGTACCGCCATCAATTGTCGTTGTTGCCGAAGCGGTAAATGAATTATTGAATGTCGCTGTTCCCGCATCGAAATGGGCGTTGCCTACGCTGACCGTGCCAGCATCGGTCGTCGTACCCGCCAAGGTGAAATAGAGCGTGCCCAAGCCGCTGATCGTGGAGGTCGAAGTCAATGTGGTGGTGCCCGCAAAGCCGACGCCGCCATTAGCTTCCAGCGTGAAAGAGCCGGTGTCGGTTCCTCCGCCTCTTAATCCGACTGTGCCTGATTTGGCATCCACCGTTCCCGAATTATTGAATGGCATTGGCCCGCTCCCGCCGTTCTCAATAAAAACCGTCGTCGCCGACTGGTTCACAAACGTGCCGGAATTATTAAAAGCACCTGTGGCACTACCTATATAGTTAAGTACATAGTTACCCGACGTAGTGAACGTGCCTTTGTTATTGAAATTTCCTCCGACTGAGATTTCCGCATTTTCGCCCGGGAAAAAAATGGTACCAGCAGCAACCTTCCACACTACCGACCCATCGTTTTCCCAGTTTCCTGTTAATTGTGGAGAGTATGCGCCGTTGCCGTTGGTGATATTCAGCGCCGCGGTATTGGGAGTAGTTCCTGATGAAATGTAGGTTGTCCCGGTGCTGCCCATTGTGCCGGTATCCCAGTTCGTCACGCCGGCAAGAGTGAGGTTACCCGTTGCACTGATCGCGCCCTGATTAGTCAAAGTCAACGTGGAATTGATTTGGGAAGCTGAGCCAAGAGACAGAGAGCCCTCGCTGACATCAAGATTGGAAGTCGCGTCAGTAGTTAAAGAGTTTATAGATTCCGAGGCTGAGAGATCCACCGTATAAGGCGATCCATACGGGGATTCATTCAGCACCACATTATCAGCTGACCCCGGCAAACTCTTGTCTGACCAATTCGCTGCCGTCGTCCAATTAAAACTCGTACCACCATCCCAATAAACCGTACCCCCCCAAGCGCGTCCCGCGCCGAGAATTGCCGCCGCTAGGACCATCCGCCGCCAATGTATATTCCACCCTTCCATAAGCGCATGCTCCCAATCACATAGCCGCTAAGAATTGGACTCCGAGGAATCAATTTTACATGATTCGGCGGCGCCAAACAACCAAAAAACTACGGAACAACACGAACTGAAAGGATTTATTGGACAATTCCCTTAGTCAATCGCATAAAAGCAGTTTCCAGGTTTACTTCTTCTTCTTTGAATAAGGTGAGATTAAACCCCGCACCCACAATTTGCTTAGACAGAAATGAATAATCCGTCACTTCCGGCCTGAGCGATATTTCCAGAATGCCATTATTTTGCTGGATCGCCTGAATCTGCGGGAGCTTTTGTAGCATTTGGATGGCTAAGGCATGATTGGAAGATAGGCCGACGTATAGCACCGTGCCGCCGCGGGCTTTGCGGACGATTTCGGTCCAGGGGCCGGCGTATTTGAGTTCGCCCTGTTCGATGATGCCAACCGTGTTACAGAGGTCCTGCAACTCGGGAAGGATGTGCGAGGAAATCAGAATGGTTTTGCCCATGCGGCGGAGTTCTTTGAGCAGCTCACGCATCTCGATGCGGGCGCGCGGATCAAGATTGCCGGCGGGTTCGTCGAGCAATAACACTTGGGGATCGTGCAGAATGACGCGCGCGATGCTGAGGCGTTGTTTCATGCCGCGCGAAAGCGAATCGACATACGCATCGCGGCGAGAACCGAGATCGGTCAGTTCGAGCACATCGCTGACTGCTTTGGCGCGGGCGGATCCGTTGATGTTGTAGGCAGCAGCGAAGAACTCCAGATATTCCTGCACGACCATGTCTTCGTATGAGCCGAAATAATCTGGGACGTAGCCGATCAACGGGCGGATTTGGCGGGATTGATAGCCTACGACCAGATCGCAGATGCGCGCTTCACCCCAGGTAGGTTGGAGCAGCGTGGCGAGGATTTTGATGGTGGTGGTTTTGCCTGCGCCATTGGGCCCGATAAAGCCGAAGCAATCGCCTTGATTGATTTGGAGATTCAGATTGGAGAGCGCGATCAGTGAGCCGTAGCGTTTGGTGAGGTTGACGGTTTTGATGACGGCTGTGGTGGACATAGAAATACCAGTGGCACTTAAGTGCCACCGCCGGTGTTGGTGGTGGAACGCACCCAATCCAGGTAACCAAATCGCCAGAGATACGCAAAGCCGATCAGCAGGATCGCAAAGAAGACCAGCATGTCCACTAATGCAGCAGCGCGAAATGAAAAAACCGACATCGCAAAATGGGAGGCCAATTCGCCGGCAGCGCCGTAAGCAATCGCCCACGGATAAAAGAGAGCTACTTCCACATCAAAGATCAGAAAGATCAGCGCGATAATGTAGAAACGAAGATCGAACTGCACCCAGCTGCTTCCGGAGCAAGGCTCGCCGCATTCGTAGGGGTCGCTTTTTTGTGGATGTGAGAGCTTGGGCCGGGCTAGCGCGCCCGCCAGCAGGTTCACGAAGACGAAGGCGGCGCCAAAAAAAGCGAACAACGCCAATGAAAAAAGCACGCTCACATGAGAATCGTAGGGAAAGTCTATAGAAGGGACAAGGGGAGGAAGCTAGCCGCTGAAGCGGCTAGCCCGCAAAGAAGTTTACATTGGTATTTAGTCTTCCCGTGTCCCTTCTTTGATCTCCTTGTCCCCTGCCACTTTTCTCCCTACACTCGGATCGAAAATATGCCCCGGCGAAACGACATCAAACGCATTCTTATCATTGGCTCCGGTCCTATTGTCATCGGTCAAGGCTGCGAATTCGACTATTCCGGCGTCCAAGCTTGCCGCGCGCTGAGAGAAGAGGGTTATCAGGTCGTCCTGATCAATTCCAATCCCGCCACGATCATGACCGATCCGGAATTCGCAGATGCAACATACATCGAGCCCATCACCCCGGAGGCCGTCGAAAAAATCCTCGATCGCGAAAAGAATCATGGCACCCCCATCGACGCCGTCCTCCCAACCCTCGGCGGCCAAACCGGTCTGAACACCGCCGTCGCCTGTTTCGACGCCGGCATCTTCAAAAAATTTAACGTCAAAATGATCGGCGCCAACCGCGAAGCCATCAATCGCGGCGAAGATCGCAAGGTCTTCAAAGATTTAATGATCTCCATCGGCCTGAAAGTCCCCCGCTCCGGCGTCGTCCACAATATGGACGATGCCCGAAAAGTCCTCACCGACATCGGCCTCCCCCTGATCATCCGCCCCGCCTTCACACTCGGCGGCACCGGCGGCGGGATCGCCTACAACATCCAGGAATTCGAGACGATCGTGCAGCGCGGCCTCGATGCCTCGCCCGTCACCGAGGTTCTCATCGAGCAATCCGTCATCGGCTGGAAAGAATTCGAGATGGAAGTGATGCGCGACATCAATGACAACGTCGTCATCATCTGCTCCATCGAAAATATCGATCCCATGGGCGTCCACACCGGCGACTCCATCACCGTCGCCCCCATCCAAACCCTCACCGACAAAGAATACCAGCGCATGCGCGACGCCAGCATCGCCGTGATAAGAGCCGTGGGCGTCGAAACCGGCGGCTCCAACATCCAGTTCGCCATCGATCCCAAAGACGGCCAGATGGTCGTCGTAGAAATGAACCCCCGCGTCAGCCGCAGCTCCGCCCTCGCCAGCAAGGCAACGGGTTACCCCATCGCCAAACTCGCCGCGAAACTCGCTGTTGGGTACACGCTCGATGAACTCCCCAACTACATAACAAGTCGGAAGAAAAAAGAAGCCCCGCATGTACATGCGGGGCTCCCCGTGCAAACGGAATGGGATTTATACACCAGCGCCTGTTTCGAACCCACCATTGACTACGTCGTCATCAAAATCCCGCGCTGGACCTTCGAAAAATTCCCGGATGCCGACGAAACGCTCACCACGCAAATGAAAAGCGTCGGCGAAGCCATGGCCATCGGCCGAACCTTCAAAGAAGCCCTCCAAAAAGGCATCCGCTCCATGGAGGTCAAACGCTTCGGCTTCGGCCTCGACAAATACGACAAATGGCTCAACGCCCAACACACCCCCCAACCCAAAGCCCAGGGAACTCGTTCCCTGGGTACCGATTCCTCCGACAAAACCACCCAAGGCGAATCCCTCGACCAGGAATGGCCCATCCCCGAAGAAAAACTCCGCCGCAAATTAGCCGTCCCCTCCCAAGGCCGCCTCTTCTACATCCGCTACGCCATGAAAATGGGCTGGAGCAACGAGCAAATCCACGAGCTGACGAAAATCGATCCTTGGTTTTTGGCGCAGATGAAAGAATTGGTGGAGTTTGAAATCGAGCTTGCGTTTTCAGCGGAAATCATCCGCCGGGGAGTCGACGAAATTGTGAACCATACGGGCACGGGCCTGCCCTTTCACCCAAGAGAACGGATTGGTGAAAAGCTTCGAAAGGCCAAGCAGTTCGGATATAGCGATGTCCAACTGGCAACGATTTGGAATGTTCGACCGAACGACGTTCGCACTCTACGAAGAATCGGCCATCTCGGGCCTTCTTACAAACTGGTCGACACTTGCGCTGCCGAATTCGAAGCCGCCACACCCTATTACTATTCCACCTACGAAACCCCATTCCGTAGGGTGGGCACCGCCCACCAATCCGAAAAGGTGGGCCAAGTCCGCCCTACAATTTCCGAAGACGAAATTCGCCTCACCGACAAACCTAAAATCATGATCATCGGTGGCGGCCCAAACCGCATCGGCCAAGGCATCGAATTCGACTACTGCTGCGTCCAAGCCGCCTTCGCCTGCCGCGAGCTCGGCATCGAATCGGTGATGATCAATTCCAACCCCGAGACCGTCAGCACCGATTACGACACGAGCGACCTGCTCTTCTTCGAACCCCTCACCCACGAAGACGTCCTGAACATCTGCGAACGCCTCAACGGCGGCCCGTTCAAAACGCCCGGAGCCCCGCATGCACATGCGGGGTTAGTCCAAGGCGTCATCGTCCAATTCGGCGGCCAAACCCCCCTCAACCTCGCCCGCGGCCTGATGGAAGCCGGCGTCCCCATCCTCGGCACCTCCGTCGATTCCCTCGACGCCGCCGGCGATCGCGAAAAATTCCGTGCCCTGCTGCAAAAATTAAATCTTCGCCAACCCGAAAACGGCATCGCGCGCAGCGTTGCCGAGGCGCGCGAGATCGCCGCTCGTATTGGCTATCCTGTTCTCGTCCGCCCGAGCTTCGTCCTCGGCGGCAGAGCTATGGAAATCGTCTCCGACGAAGATCAATTGAACTACTACATGGCCAACGCCGTCGACGCCAGTGCAATTGCCGACGCCCCCATTCTCGTCGATAAATTCCTCGACAATGCCACGGAAGTGGATGTCGATTGTCTCGCGGATTTCGATCCCGTTGCTGTTATGCCGGATGACGAGGCCGAATACGAAAAACTTCCAAAGAAAATGAAGGGAAAGGCCAAGAGTGCGATCAAGGCATGGCAAGCAGTCGTTGATCAGTATCATCAGGGCAAGATCGAAGATTCGGCCGTCGAAAAAATGCTTGGTGCTATTCAAGGATATGCGGCCTCGGTTCCTCCTCCAAGGGAAGGAAACGCGATCATCATCGGTGTCATGGAGCACATCGAAGAAGCCGGCATCCATAGCGGCGACAGCGCATGTTCCCTCCCCCCCTACTCCCTCTCCAAAGAAATCGTCGAAGAGTTAAAACGCCAAACGCGCGAACTCGCCAAGGCGCTGCGTGTCCGCGGCCTGATGAACGTCCAATACGCTATCAAGAACAACGAAATCTATGTCATCGAAGTGAACCCCCGCGCCAGCCGCACGGTGCCGTTTGTTTCCAAAGCCCAGGGCCAACCCTTCGCCAAAATCGCCGCCAAGGTCATGGCCGGCAAATCCCTCTCCGAGCTTGGCATCGTCGAGCCGACGCCGCCCAAACACGTCAGCGTTAAAGAAGTCGTCTTCCCGTTCAGCAAATTCCCCGGCGTCGACGTCATCCTCGGCCCCGAGATGCGCTCCACCGGCGAAGTCATGGGCATCGACACCAATTTCCCCATGGCCTTCGCCAAAAGCCAAATCGCCGCCGGCAGCGCGCTTCCCACCAAAGGCACTGTCTACATCTCGGTGAACAATGCCAACAAACAGTCCATCATCGCTCCCGCCAAAATGCTCGCTGACTCCGGCTTCAAAATCATCGCCTCCTCCGGCACCCACGCCGTCCTGAAGCAAAACAATATCACCTCGACTCCGGTCGCCAAACTTTCTGAAGGCCGCCCCAACATTCAGGATTACATCAAAAACAACCAGGTCCAGCTCATCATCAATACCCCGACCCGCAAAGGCCCGCAGACCGATGAAGGAAAAATCCGCGCCATGGCCGTGCTGAATCGCGTGCCGATCGTCACCACAATCACCGGCGCCAACGCCGCCGCCCGCGCCATTGTCGAATTACAAAAGGGAACCTGGACCGTGCAACCTCTTCAAAAATACTTTCAGAACAAGTAACTTGGCACACTTCGTTTCAAAACACGTTGTGGTACGCCGCAACTCACTAGGCAAATGCTGTTCAATTCACTCAGTTTCTTTGCTTTCTTCGCAATAGTATACGTTTTATATCGGCTTCTTCCCTACCGTGGTCAAAATGGTCTACTTTTAGTTGCAGGTTATTTTTTCTACGGCTGCTGGGATGTACGATTTCTCTATCTCATCGCTTTTTCCACTACAATCGATTTTCTCATCGGCTTAATGCTCGACCGAGGCAGTGTACCAGCCATAGAAAGAATCAAATCTTCGCTTTTTCTCATATCTGCCGCCCTCTTTTGCCTATGCATCAACTGGCGAGTAATACATGTTTCGTTCTTCCCTTTTTCTTTTTCCTGCGATTCCTACGCCCTTTGGCCACAAAGCCTGCTAGGCCCAAGCGTTCTGATCGCCACTATACTTGCCGTACTTGCAGGCAATCTCGTATACCCTTTTCTCATCCGCTTCAGCCAGTCGGTCCGCCGACGTCTGTTCATTTTCTTGACTGTCTTTGTAAATCTCAGCTTTCTTGGTTTTTTTAAATATTTCAATTTCTTCATCGATAGCGCGACATCAACGTTGACCGCACTGGGATATCATGGCGAACTCTTTCATCTCAACGTCCTTTTGCCCGTGGGCATTTCTTTTTACACGTTCCAGTCCCTGAGCTATACCATTGATATTTATCGCGGAGTCATGCGAGCTACGGATCGCTTGGAAAACTTCGCATTGTTCGTATCATATTTCCCTCCTCTGGTCGCTGGACCTATCGAACGCGCCAAACATCTTTTACCACAACTGCTTAAGCCTCGAACGATTGAACTCGAACAATCACTCCAGGGACTTTTTCTTATCCTACTGGGGCTTTTTAAAAAATGCGCGATAGCAGATGGAATCGCGCCCTGTGTCAATGCAGTTTACAACTGCTGGCATCCCGTTCCTGCCTCTGATATCATTTTTTCGACAGTTTTATTTGCCGTTCAAATCTACTGTGACTTTTCCGGCTATACGGATATCGCTCGCGGCGTCTCCAAGCTCCTTGGAATTGAGCTTATTTTGAATTTCGATCTACCCTATTTCTCCCAGAACCCGTCAGAATTCTGGCGGCGTTGGCATATTTCTCTTTCATCATGGTTGCGCGATTATTTATATATTCCGTTGGGAGGGAACCGCGGATCAACTGCGAAAACCTACCGAAATCTCATGATAACAATGATCCTCGGAGGTCTTTGGCACGGTGCAGCCTGGAATTATGTACTGTGGGGAACCTATCAGGGATTGCTCCTTTGTGTGCATCGCCCCTTTGCAAAGGCGCCAAAGCTCTCCGAATTGGCTGAGATAAGGCTCCAGCCGCGCGCTCGAGTACCATCGTCAATGGCAGCGATCTTCCGCATCATGATTTTTTTTGTCTTCTGCTGCTATGGATGGCTCCTATTTCGTGCCACTTCCCTGCATCAAATTGTGCTCTTTACACTCACCATCTTCGGTTTGGGCCCTAAAATCGGCAGAAGTTCGGTCCTTCCTCATCTTGCGTCTGCGGCAGCCATTGGCATTCCCGTCCTGTTCTTACTTCATCTTTTCGAATTTCGCGCAAAGCGGCCCGACTTTCATGTGACATGGTATCGACCCGTGCGCGGAGCCCTCTATGCGACATTAATTGTGATCGTATTAATAGGATTAAAGAATGCCGCCGCGCAATTCATCTATTTCCAGTTCTGATGCTGTCGTGTGAGATATGAGATCTGAAGCCTCCAATAGTGGCTTAAACCGCGCTGTGACGAGTGGTCGTGCAATCAATCGCCGCTTGCGCGACACAGCTATCGTCTCCTTGTGGACTAGCCTTTTCCTCGTACTATTCGATTTTGCCATCAATCATGTTTATCAGGTGCCAAAAAACCGACTCGCCGAACCAACGCCATCACAGATTTTTTTTAACGCGGGTAATTCCCTTAAGACCACACTGCGAACAATGGTCGGTCCCGATAAGCACTCTGACCGCTTGATAGCGCCGGCTGGATGGGTGCCCCGCCCTTCCGACGTGGCCACTGCTCAGCGCTCAACATCGCAAGCGTCGCTTTCGATATCGTTTTATGGAATGTCTTTCACAGACCATATTGCCAACATTATCAGAACCTTGGATCACTCCATCATCGTCAATTCCTACGGAGGCCCAGCGGCACCCCCAAACCGAACCTACGCAGATTACCTGGCGCGATATCAGACAGATCATTCCGATGTCGTTGTTTTCGGTATTTTATCCTCCTCTGTGCCCGCTATGGGGACTTTGGCAGCTTTTACACGTTGGGTGGATTGGCCACCGGAATGTACCTATCCCCGCTATATTTTGAATGATCGACATCAACTGGCTGCCATTAATCCGATCATTAGCAACCTTGACGGGCTAAGAAATGCGTTATGGCGAAAACCTGAATTATGGAACGCGATGCTGGATCAATTATCAAAATACGATTGCTATTACGACCCAATGCGGATTGATTATTCAGCCCTTGATAGGTCGTCTCTATTACGTCTAGCCCGTCATGCCCTTGTCCAGCGTCATGTGCAAGCAATTAACGCTAAGTTCGAAAATGAGGCTGGATTTATAAACAGGCCAGACTTAGGACCCGTGCTGTCAGAAATAGTAAGACAATTTGCGCAACGGGCTAATCAAAGACATCAATTGCCCATTGTTTTGCTTTTCCAGGATCAGCCATATCGCGATCACTTGGACCGGTTAATGATTCCGGCTTTACAAAAAAGTGATATTTGCTTTATTACTACCTCCCAAATCGCACCAGGAAATGATCCTGCCAACTTCGTAGCTGACGGGCATTTCAACCACGAGAGTGACATTCGCATCGCCAAGACATTATTACTAACAATCAAATCCCGTGTGGATGCTGCTAAGTTTCTAAAACATTCAACAATTGCTTCAAATCCGTCTTCTGCGGATCATCGGGATTATTCTCAAGATAATGATTAATCCAAGTCGACGCAGGCTGGGCTAATCCTACACGTGCCAACACCAATCCGAGATCGCGTTGTAACCGATCCTGTTGCGGCCAGAGGATCATTTCCATCTCTAGCATCGCAGCGACATCGGCGTAATGGCCCATCGAGCCGAAGACATTCAATAGATTTTGCAGAATGCGCGTCAGCCAATGGCGATTGGATACCGGCGCGAGCAATTCATCTGACCATTCCACCTCTTCGCCCAGCACGCTTCGCATGCGGGCTACTGCTTCATCGCGCGAGATTATGCAACCGCCGTTGAAGGCATCTATCAGCATAGGTCCCTGGCCACAATCCACTGCGGTCAGGAAATGGCCGGGAAGACCCACGCCCCAGACGCGCAAACCGAGCCGTTCAGCGACGGTTTTGTAAACCACTGACAAGGTGATCGGCAATCCTCGCTTGGTCTGGAGCACCGTCGGCAGGTAGCTATTGGCTGGGTTGTAATAATCTTCGTCATTTCCGGCGAAGCCCAGCTCATCAAAAAGAAAATTGTGCAAATGCGCCAAGAGCGCCTGTGGCTGCGGCCCCCGCACGCGCGAGCGGATCGTATCCACATAACTCTGAATGATGGCATCCACCGCATTCAAAGTCGCGCATTTGGAATCCTGGTGCATCGCAATCGCAACCGCTCCATTGAGCAAAGCATCGCGGCTTTCAATCTGCCTCACTTGCTGAGACAGCAATTTGAACGCTTCACGGGAAGAGCAAAGGGGTAAGTTTGGTGTCATACAGATCACTCCAACAATTTCTGCCTTGACTTACGCATACAGCGTGCCAGAAACTGTGGATAAATGTTCATAATCCGTGCATATGCACGCGCGACCGCCGATTTTGGTCCAACAAACCGGCAAATTAGTCCGTTAATTCTACCGGACCAGTATCATAATCGTCGCTATGATGGGACTCATCCGCACCTGAATTCGACACCGTCGTCACTATGAAAAAATCACCCGCTGTTTCCCGATCCCAGCCCAAGGCTGTATTCATCGAGATCCTCGAGACGCGTCTGGTCCTTTCTGCCTCATTTGATCTCACCGGATTGACGCAGTTGCGCAGCGATCCCAACTTCTCCAATATCACAGGCAGCGGCGTTACTATTGCTGTGCTCGATACCGGGATCGATGCTAAAAATCCTGACTTCTCGGGCAAAGTGCTCGCTTTTTATAACGCGGTCGAAGATCAAGTTCCCAGCTCGATTACCTCCAGTTCCGTTTCCAGTGCGGTGGATAATGACGGTCACGGCACGCATGTCTCGGGGATTGCTGCATCGGGCGATTCTTCCATCGGCGTGGCTTACGGGGCTGATCTGGTGGATGTGAAGGTCATTGCCGACAGCGGGGAAAGCCAGCTCAGCGGCGACCCCCTGTTGCGCGGACTCGAATTCGTCGAGCAATACGCCAGCCAATTCAACATCAAAGTAGTCAATATGTCCCTCGGGGAGTCGAATCAGAACGGCGGCGTGAACGACAATTCCGTCCCCGCTGCCGATGACATCTCCCGGGCTATCCAGACCCTCGAATCCATGGGGATCACCGTCGTGGCTGCTGCGGGGAATAGTTATGCCAACGATCCCGCCCAGGGCGAAAGCTATCCGGCAGTCGTTTCTACCATCGCCGTCGCCAATGTCTGGTCTGACAATGGTTCTGGATATGATTTCGACACCTATTCCTATGGAACCCCCTATGATTCGTGGGCTGCCGTGGAAACGGCCGCGCAGCCCGATCAGTTCTCTGCCACCAGCCAGCGCAGCTCCACGCTGGGCAATATGGTTGTTGCCCCCGGCATGGATATCTATTCCGACTGGAATGGCTCGTCCACTGATAACTCCGGCTCTGATCTCCTTCATAACACCCTCAGCGGCACGTCGATGGCTTCCCCCTTTATTTCCGGCGTCGTCGCGCTGATGCAGCAGGCGGCCATGGTTTATGGCGGCCGCTACATCACGGACCCCGCTGAAATCCTCAGCATCATCCAGAATACTGCCACGCAGATTGGTGATCCCAATGTCACCGGCGATGGGCGCGTCCCCATCAGCGACGGCGAACTTACGGGCGGTTCTGAACAACAGCTTCCCGGCACCAACGCCAGCTACGATCTGGTCGACGTCTACCAAGCCATCCAGGATGTCAAAGCCCTATTCACCGGCACCACCAGCAACGCCGACACCAACGACACCACCTCCGATGCCATCGTCATCACGCCGCTCAATGGCACCGCCAGCTACACCGAAACCGGAAACATCGGCACCGATGGTTTAAACAACGTCGGCGCTAGCGACGTTGATCTCTACAAAATCACTCTCCAGGAAACCGGCACCCTCTCTGCCGTTCTCGCCGACGCCAGCGGTGGCACCGCATTCGACGCCTCACTCATCCTCTTTGATTCCAATGGCAACCAGCTTCAGGCCGTCACCGGCACCAATTCCAATGGCTATCCAACTTTAACCACCCCGAATCCCCTCACCGGCGGCACTGGAGACAACAACTCCGTCTACTACATTGGCGTATCCTCGGCAGGCAATAACGCCTACAACATTACCGACAGCTCCAACGCGACTGGCGGCAGCACCACCGGCGATTACAAGCTCACTGTCAGCATCTCCAATCCTGACCCTAATGGCGTTCCTCAAGGTGCCGTTGCCGTCGATCTCACCGACCCAAATTACGTCCTTCAAAATAATCAGGTCGCCAACGAATATGTCGGCGATCTTGGCTCCGACCCTGCTCCCGATGGCTCGAGCGATCGCGTTTCCGTTCCCAATGGCGATGTCGATATGTTCAAAATTGTCGCCCCCGACACTGGCACGCTCACCGCCGATGTCGATGCTGAATATTACGGCCTCCAGGGTGCCGACAGTTACGTCGCTGTCTTCGATAGCAATTTCAACCAGATTACTTCCGACGGCTCCCCTTCGAATTTCTTCTCGTCTGCTTCGGACAGCGAAGTGCAGTTCAACGTCACTCTTGGTCAAACCTACTATGTTGCGGTCACCGTTTACGACAACGCGAGTTTTGATCCCACCAATCCCTATGGCCGGGCGACCGACAGCACCGCGACCGAAACCTATTACAACCTCTATCTCATCTTCAATAACGGCAACTCCGACGGCACCGCGTTGCTGGCCCAGAATGCCTCGTTGGGCCACGCGATCAATGGCTCGATCAGCTCCTCCAATTCTTCCGAAGGCGCTGACGGCGGTTTCAAATACGTCGACTGGTACGCCTACACCGCAAACTCCACCGGCCTGCTTGATCTCGATGCCCTGTCGAATACTTCCGGATTCACCCCCAACGTGCAGCTCTGGACGCTCACCTCCGATGATTCCTCCATCACCGAAATCGGCGCAGTCACCGGCTCCGGCACCAGCTCCCCGCTGATCTATCAGGTCGATGCCGGCCAAACCGTCTACGTCTCCGTCACCGGCGCTGGCAATTCGAATTTCAACTGGTATTCCCTCGCCAGTGGCACCGGCGGCGAAACCGGCTCCTATACCCTCAATTCCTCCGAGCTTTCCCTCAGCCAACTCAAAACCCTCAGCGACAATTCCATCGACAATGGCACACCGGAAACCATCTCCCCCGGCCAAATCGTTACCGGCAATCTTGGCATGGACAATGGACTGATCCAAGGCAGCACCGATGTCGATCTCTACGCATTCACCCCCAGCGTCAGTGGGAATTACGACATCCGTACCGATACCTCGCAGGAAGGCAGCGCTGACACATTGCTGCGCGTCTTCGATGTCAGCGGCAACCAGCTTGCTGAAAACGACAACGCCAGCTCCGCCACTACCGCCAGCTTTATCCGCTACGACTTCCAGGCCGGCCAAACCTATTACATCGGTGTTAGCGGCTCGGGCAATTCTGCCTACAATGCCCTCACCGGCACCGGTGCCACCGCTGGGGCTACCGGCACGTATGTCCTCTCCGTCTCTGCCGCCACCGAGCCCGCCATTTCTATTTCCGTTCCCGCTTCTATTCGCGAACCCGCTGCGGGTGCTACTGCAACCGCGGCATTCACTGTCACGCTCGATAGCACCTCCACGCAAACCATCACTGTCGCTTATTCGACTTCCAATGGCTCTGCAATCGCTGGTACCGATTACACCGCGACCAGCGGCGTGCTCACCTTCGATCCCGGCACCACCAGCCAAACCATTGACGTTCCCATTCTCAACGATTCTTCCGCAAATTCGAACACAACTTTTTCTCTGAATCTTTCCAGCCCTACAAGCGCCATCCTCTCTGCTGCGACCGCCCAGGCCACTATCATCGACCTTTCGACCAATACACAAAATTTCAGCCAGGGCCATCCCTATAGCTATACCGATTCGAGCAATCATAAAATTTCTGTCGAACTGGTCGGCCCTGGCACCGGTCAGATTATTTTCTACGGCTCCGATCAGACCCCCGACCTCATTACTCTCAACAGCACCACCACCAGCACTTCTCTCCTCGTCGCGGTCGTCCATAACCAATCCACGACTCTGGGCAATATCCAGATCAATGGCGATCTCAATTCATTTACTGCACCAACCGCCTCGCTCAATGGCGATGTAAGCATCAACGGAAATCTCAATACCGCCTCACTCGCCGGAGGGACCGGCTCCCTCACGGTTACCGGAAACAATTTCATCCGCTCGATCACTATCGGGAGCGCGAACAATTTCAATCTCACCACCAGTGGCGAAATCCGTCAGCTCAAAGCCAATGAGTGGATTGGCACTTCCGTTATCACCGCTCCCGCTATCCAGACTCTCAAAGTGCCGGGCAATTTCTCGGCGCAATTGGTTCTCAGCAACGCATCGCTGGCGTTGGAATCGGCGATGTTTGGCTCGCTTCTGGCGGGCACTCCATGGTCCATTACCGGCTCAGCCAAAACGATCAACGCAGGCTCCGTCGCTCCGGGTTTCTCGGCAGATTTTGGTGGCAACATTGCTTCCCTGAACATCGCAGCGAACCTCGCTGGCGATTTCACCGCAGGCTCGATCACCAATCTCAAAGTGCGTAACTCGATTTCCGCTGCCGTGCTCACTCTCACCAATGGCAGCGGCACCGATCTGGGAAAACTGACCGTCGGCGGCGAGATCAATGGCTCGCAAATTTTCTCCTCGGCCAACATCGGATCGATCCGTGCTGCAGTTCTTTCTGATTCGGAAATTTATGCCGGCGTCGCTAATGATGTATCGGGCTTGCCGACATCCTCCGCGGATTTTTCCTCGGATGCTTCCATTGCCTCCGTCACCATCCCCGGCACGCACAATCAATACGGCGTGATCGGTTCTGATATCGCTGCTGCAACGCTCGGCAAGATCAATTTCGGCGAAGTCAACATCGACAACGGCGGCCAACCCTTCGGCCTCGCCGCCGACCAGCTCGCCGATTTCTCTCGTCTCATCGACCGCCACAAGCTCACTTGGAAATCATCCGAAGGATTGGCAAATCTCCCCGACAACGGCGACCTGACCGAAAACATCTTCGGCTGACCCGACACCTTCCCACCCCAGCACCTTGCGGGCTAGCCGCTTAAGTGGCTAGCAGCCCAATCCCTACCTCACCCCGGATCGATCTAAGAGCTTCTAAAAACGTGCCTTGATATTCAAGATGCGTAGCTTGGGCGTCCCGCCCATGTTGGATAAAATTAAACATGTGCGAGACGCTGGCGTATCCAAAAGATTATGCCCTGCCCTTCTTGTAGGGGAGGCTTCAGCCGCCGTTTTTTTATTTGGCTGGCTGAAGCCGTCTCTACACCGATCATTTGGACATGGCAGCGAGACGCCCATGCTACTATTTTTAGAAACTCTAATATATTGACCTATTCACAAGCCCCATGCCCACGCCCTCCCCCATTATCCTCCATCACGGCTTCATGGACGTCTTCAACCTCCGCATCGGCACGCGCGGCTTCTATTCCTTCCAAGGCCTGCGCCATTCCCTCACATCCACCGGCAACACCCCGATCCAAACCCGCGTCCATCCCACCGCTTCGATTCAGCGACGGGCCGGCCAACTTCGCAAGCAAATCCTTAAGATCATGCGCAACTATCCTGCCGATTCCCGCGCCTTGATCCTTGCCCACTCCATGGGCGGCCTCGATGCGCGCTACATGATCACCCACCTCGACATGGCTGACAAAATCTCCGCCCTTCTGACCATCTCCACCCCGCACCAGGGCACAACCTACGCTGATTACGCCCTGCGCAATATGACTCGTCTCGGCGTGTCGCGATTTTTCAAATTGCTGAATCTCGATTTCACTGCCGTCGAAGATCTGACCCTCGCATCTTGCCAGCGATTTAACGAAATCACTCCCAATCATCCGGCCGTGCGCTATTTCTCCATCTCCGCTGCCTGCCAATCCAACGATCTCCCTCCATGGAGTCGCCGCCCCCATCGCATCATCTACAAAAACGAAGGTCCCAACGATGGCCTGGTTTCCATCCGCTCCGCAACCTTCGGCGAGCATTTAGCAACCTGGAAAACCACCCACTGGAAACTCCTCACCAAAGACCTCCGTCCTTCGCGCTCCGACGCCATCGTTCAACAATACCAATCCTGCCTGCAAACCATATTTAGCGGCGCGTCCGCAGGACCGCGTTGAACAGCGCATCCCAACGCGGTGCTACGCACCGCCGCTAAATATTGGGAAACCATTTCGAGCATTCGATTATTCGAATTTCGTTATTGATTCTGCGTTGCTTCTCTTAACCCCTTCTCAGCCGGCGCAAAATTCGGCTGCAAAAGCAATGCTTTTCGAAACTCCGCCGCCGCCAGTGCCGGTTGATGATGCTTAAGCAATTCATTTCCCAAATTCGTATGGGCAAAAAGCGAATCCGGATCGATTATGATAGCTTGGCGATCGGCGGCGATAGATTGTTCGATTTTTCCCTGCATATCCAACGCTACGCCTAAATTTACCCAGGCTGGGAGATGCCTGGGATCAATAGCGATCGCCCGGTAATATTCAGCGATCCCATCGTCGACCTTGCCTTCTTTCACCAGCACCGCGCCGAGGTGGAAATGAACTTCGGCTGAATGGGCATCAACGCCAAGCGCTCGCCGAATATATTGCTCAGCCAATGCGAAATGGCCTTGGACTTGCTCGATCTGCGCCAGGTTCAGCCAAGGCTCGGCGAGATCGCTGCGAAGACTAGTCGCGGCTTGGAGTTGCAACTGCGCTGCGGAGAAATATTGCTCGGCAGATCCAATATCGTGCTGACCCAGCGCAGACTGACCTGATTGCAGCAGCATCACGCCCGTGTTGGTGCGCACCATCCAGGAATCGGGATTTTTCGCCAGCGCATCATTCCAAAGTGAAAAGCTGCTTTGAAAAATCTGCGCGCGATGAAAAGTAAGAACAGAAAATACGGTGACAATGGAACACGCGGCGATGCGCCCCAGGGGGCTGCGCGTAAACCAATGCCGGTGCCCCAATGCTGCAATAATTGCAGCTACAACACCAAGGCTGGCCAAATATTGAAAATGATCCGCGACAAAGGAAAAGCGCATCGGATAGACATTGACGAAACCGAGTGCGGGCAGCAGCGTGCCCAGGAAGAATAATGGGCCGACCAGTACGCCACGCCCCCATTTCCGACTCGCGAGCCAGAGCAGCGCGATGGCGGCAAGCAGCGCGATCACCCAAACAATATCAACGTAGGTGATATCCCATTTAGGATAAATGAAGGAGAGATTAACCGGCAGAATATCCTTGGCGGCATAAAAGAAAGCATCATGGGCAGCGATTTCGCAGCGCTCTAATTTGCTCCATGCAAATTCAGGCCCGCGCGCCCCGACATGCGTACGCTCGAGATACCCGGTGTTCAACGAAAGCGGCAAGGCAACCACGAAGAACGGCAACACCAGCAACCAATCGCGTCGCTTAATCCCTCTTTTCCACCAAGCCACCAGCAACATCGCCGCCGGAAATGTCGCGGTAACTGTTTTAGAAAATAGTGCTAATATGAAGAATGCAAGTGCTAAGAAATATCGGAAAAACGATGAACGATGAACGATGAACGATGAAGTGAGAATGGGCCGTTCGTGTTCATTCTTTTGGTGAGTGGGAAGCCCCGTATGTACATGCGGGGCTTGTTTAGAGAGCGCGAAGGGCAAATACATTAGTGCCGCCAGCAAATAAAAGAATGTCGAGAGCACATTCTTTCGCTCGCTCGCCCAGGCTACGGATTCGACATTCACCGGATGCACCGCCCACAACACGGCGATCAACCATGCCGCTGGGACATTCAGCTTCCGCAAAATAATCCAGATCAATATCGCACTGGCGGCATGCAGAAGGACATTGTCGCGATGAAAACTGGTCGGGGACGGACCAAAAAGATGCCGCTCAATCCAGAAGGATGTGAACGTCAATGGGTAATACTGCGGCGAAGCGGTGCGGTCTAACCATGTGCGCTCCAAGCCTTGCGCGGTGAGCAGATTGTTATTGGCGTAGATGTAACCGTCGTCATCCCAGATCCAGCCAGCGGAAAAAGCGGGGCGATAAACGATGATGACCAGCAGCGCCAGAGCGGCGGCAGACGCCAAATTGCGCCAGGTTGGTTTCATGGCGCCGTGGTGGACGTGGGTTGGGTTTCTGCAGATGGGGTGGTGGCTGGTATTGGACCGGGTCCCGAACGGCGGTCCGACGGTACCAGCGAATTAGCATTAGCCGGCGCAGGAAGCGTGGTGGATTCCGTTGTTGGCATAGTGGTGGGCAGTTCGGCAAGTTCGCGCTTGGCTCTGGCGTTATTGGGATCGATCTTGAGGGCTGAATTCAAAAACTCGCGCGCCTCGGACGGATGCTTGAGTTTCATGGCCAGAAGGCCCATGTTGGCATAGGCGTCTGCATTGTCGTGCTGAAGGGTGAGGACTTTGAGATATTCCTGACCAGCCTGTGCATATTGACCAGCGAGGTCATAGAGCGCGCCGAGCTGCGAGTGAGCATCAGCGAATTGTGGATCAAGCTGCACCGCCTGCTCCATCGCATCAAACGCAGGCCGATCTTTGTTCATCCGCATGAGCACCAGGCCGAGCTGATACCAGGCGGTGGCGTCATCGGGATTGTCGTGGGTAGCAGCTTGAAATTGCTCGCCAGCTTCAATGTAAGCAGCAGCGAGACGTTTGCGTGCCTTATCTTTATCAGTGGGAGTTTTAGCGGCTTGTTCCTCGCGCGTGGCGGCGGCGCCGTCGGCCATGAGCAAATGGCCGAGATTCATGCGCATCACTTCGCGGAACTCCGGCGTGGCTGGCAAAGCGATGCCTTGCCGATATTCATTCTCGGCTTCGGTCGTGCGATTTAGCTTGGTCAGAGCGACGGCGGAATTGTTATGCACATTGGCGGCCTTGGGATTGATTGATTCCGCCTTCTGAAATTTTTCCAGAGCATTAGCTGGTTCATTCAGTGCCATCAGCGCCTGGCCCCAGTTGTCATAAGTGGCTTCGAGGTTGGGGTGCAATCGCAAGGCATTCTGCGCATCTTCGATGGCCTGGCGGGCCGCGCGTTCAGCGCTTGTTTTGCCTTCAGTGACATCCGAATCCGTCAGGTCCATCTGCGCTTCTTCAGCCAACACACCCGAACGCCCTTCGTAAGCGAGCCAGGCTTCGGGGTTTTTATTGATCACATCGGTCCATAGCGCCTCGGAATTTGCAAAGACATGTGCCCGGCTCCACGAACCAATAGCAAAAATGCCAATGACAAGAATCGCCAGCACTAAGCCAACATTACGGCGTTGATTGCCTAGATGCCGAAGCAAATGGGCAACGATTGCAACCGCCAGGACGATCAAGGCAATGCCGGAGAAATATTGAAAATGATCCGCGACATAAGAATAGCGCATGGGATAGACCGGAAAGAATCCCATCGCGGGGACCAGGGTGACCAGATAAATGAGCACTGCCGCGAGGACCCCCCTGCCCGTTTTGCGCATTATCGCAATAAGGATCGCCAGGACGATCAGCGTGGCAGCAACAAAGATCCATTGGGACGAATCCAGCGCCCACTTACGGTAGATGAAGGAGAGGTTTGCGGGGACGAGCAATTTTACCGCATAAAACCAGATCGCATGCGATGCGATGAAAATCTTCTGCACCCAGGTGTGATCCCATTCTGGCCCGGAAGCGCCCACAATGTGCACCTCAAACCACGAAGTGACCATGGACATCGCGAGGCCGAGAATCACAAAGGGGAACAGCAGCGCGATATTGCGGGAATGCAGCCGATGCTTCCACCACAGAATGATCGCCATCACGATTGGCAGGGAGCAGACCACGGATTTGGAAAGCAGCCCGCAGATAAAGAGGAGGAGCGCAAGGCCGTACCACTCAAAGTCGGCAGCGGTCGGGCGCGCATCCTCTTTTTCGATTCGCAGGAATTGGAGATAGGTCAGGATGCTGGCGAAATAAAATACGCCAGCGAGAACATTTTTTCGCTCGGTCAGCCAGGCAACAGATTCGGTTTGCAGCGGATGGATGGCAAAGATGGCAGCTGCGACCCAAGCCCCCGGAACTTTAAGCCGCCGCAGGATTTCCCAGACCAGCAGTGCCGCACCAGCCTGGAGCAGCATATTGATCGCGTGATCCGTCATCGGATCAATGCCACGTGCCATGTATACCAGCCAATAAGTGGTATAGGTCATCGGGTAATACTGGGGCGTAACAAAGTGCAGCGGAGCCCCGTCTTCCGCCGGCCGGCTAGGGTTAAACCAGATGTCGTATAATCCATCATTACCCTTTTGAACAACAGGGTTTAGCGGATAGTGATTATCGTCCCAGATGTATCCCCCAAGAATGCACGGGGAGAAGGCCCAGAGGGTTAGAATGACCAGAACGGCTCCCCAGAGCAGGCGGTCGCGCAGCCCTTCTCGATCGTCGGGGAGAATGAGCTCCAAGCCAGGATCAATTTCCTCTTCACTCATAACGTGCAATAAAGCAGAAGTGGGGGTTGGTTGCAATTGGGCGTTGACGATTGTCGACGCGGGGTTTTATCGTGCGGGAAAGATGGAAGAACAACCGAGGATTTTCTATGCGACATAAATTGGTGGAAATGCATCCCAAAACGTATGTGCTGATTTTCGAAACTGGCGATGAATTGGCATCCGGTCTAAAACAATTTGCGACGGATCACAAACTGGCCGGGAGCAGTTTCAAAGCGATTGGAGCGTTTTCGGCGGTGAAGCTGATGTGGTTTGATTGGCAGAGCAAAGAGTACAAAGTCTGCGTGGATCTGAACGAACAGGTCGAATTGCTTTCACTCATCGGAGATATCGCGATCAAAAATGGAAAGCCTCAGGTGCATGCGCATGTGGTTATCGGCAAATCGGATGGAACGGCACTCGGAGGACATTTGAAGGAAGCGATAGTTCGGCCGACGTGCGAACTGGTGCTTACGGAAAGCCCGGAGCATTTAAGGAAAGAAATGGATGAAGAGTCGGGATTGGCACTGATAAAGGTTTGAATCACTGATTTGATTCTCGATACTTGATCCATTGCAGATAGAGCCCTTGCGGTGGTGCGGTGGAACCGGCGGAGCGGCGGTCGGCGGCGGCGAGCATTTTGGGGATGTCGGAGGGCCAGTATTTTTCGAGGCCTATTTCGAAGAGGGTGCCGACGATGATTCTCACCATATTCCAGAGAAAGCCGCTGCCTTCGATGCCAATGACCAGGCGCGGGGGGCGATAGGAAATTTCGCAGGAATGGATGGTGCGGATGGTGGTTTCCTTGATGTGACAAGGTCTGGCAAAGCTGGCGAAATCGTGGGTGCCGAGGAAATGAGCGGCGGCTTCTCGCATCGCGGCGATATTGAGCGGTCGCCAGCGGTGCCAGACGAGATCGGCGAAGAGGGGCGGGCGGTTTTCGGCGCTCCAGATGACATATTGGTAGCGTTTGGAAATCGTCGACTCGATTGCATCAAAAGTGTTGGGGACCGGCGTAATCTCGCGGATAAGAATGTCATCGGGGAGACGGTAGTTGATGGCGCGGCGGAGCGGGATCAGAGGAATCTGCGTTTGGTCGGTATCGAAATGAGCGACCTGTCCTTTGGCATGCACGCCGGTGTCAGTGCGGGAGGAGCCGATGAGAGTGATGGGATGGCCGATGATTTTTTGAATCGTGCGCGTGACAGTTTCCTGGATGGTGGGGATGCCGTGACCGGGCGGAGGCGGTGGGCCTTTATAGAATTGATTCGCGGCCTGTTGCTGCCAGCCGTGGTAGCGGGTGCCGCGGTAAGAGATCAGAAGTTTGTAACGCTGCATGAGAATTGAATCATCGGAACATTGAATCATTGAATCAATAAAGATCGCGCCATTTGTTATGATTCAGGTTCATGGCACATGTGTTCATATTTGCAAATCCGAATGCAGGACGCGGCAAGGGGACGCTGATGGCGCGGAAAATTCAGCAGGCGCTGTTGCGGCGCGATTATGTTGTGCATGTGAAACTGGCGGCGGCGAATGAGATTGAAGAAGAAGCACTATGTGAACTGCCAGAGGCCGAAGCGGTGATTGCGATTGGGGGAGATGGGACGCTGCGAGCGGTTGCTCATCGGATGATGCGATTTTGTGGGGATAAGCGCACGCCTCCACTGTTGGTCGTGCCATTGGGCACAGCGAATTTAATGGGGAAACATCTTGGGATTAAATGGAAAGTAGAGACGATTGGGCGAGAAGTGGCGGCGGCGCTGGCGAAGAAACGATTGCGATATATCGATGCAGCAATGATGCATAGCCAGGGAGATGGAATACGCCAGGAACCCGTGTTGTTGGTTGCCGGAGTAGGGATTGATGGGCGCGTCGTGCATGAACTGGCGAAGATTCGCAAAGGGCCTATCACGTATGCCAGTTATGCACTGCCGACAGCGATGGCACTGAGCAAATATCGCTTTCCAGCGATCGAGGTGCGCGTGGATTCCAAGAAAGTTTTCAGCGGCCGCGGAATCGTGCTCGTGGGAAATGTGCGGGAATACGGGACGGGATTTTCAGTATTGTCGCGAGCCAAAGCGGACGATGGACTGCTGGATATCTGCGCGATGCCTTGCAAGAACATGGCGGATCTTCTGAAGCTATTTATTTTGGTGACCGCGGGGAAACATATGGGTGCGAAGGGGGTGGTTTATATGACGGGGAAAAAGGTGGAGATTGACGCTGAATCCCCGGTGGAAGTGCAGGTGGATGGAGATGAAGCGGGGTGGACGCCGGTGAAAATTGAGATGATGGAGAAAAAACTGGCGTTTATCCTGCCGGCGGTGGATTTTTCTTGATAATTTATGTGCTTGTTGTACGTTTTACCTGATATCGCTAATACTTCTATAGGAGGAAAGATGCGCAAAACGGTGTTGGGAGTTCTAGGTATTTTGGCATTAGGGTCCGTTTGCAACGCGAATGCAAATTGGCAGTCGCCGGGATTCAATGTGGCATTTTCCAATGTTTCGCCGACTTATTCCATGACTGTGGTGGTTGCTCCTGATCCCAATCAATCCGTATTTCTCAACGGCACATGGGCCTCTCAGGATGGACTAGTCACGGGGGGATTCACCGAAATCGGCAGTGGGGGCGGCTACAATCTAAATGATACTCTCGTGCCTTTTTCCAGCTACGCAGCGGTGGTTTCTACGGGTAGCGGCCCGTGGACTGTGAATGGGAACACTGGCAGCCAATCCGTGCAATGGAAATTTACCGCCGACTGGTCCAGCATCGATCCTTCTACTTTTGCCACGGCACAAGCGATTGTGCCATCGCCGGGGCAGATTATTTATAACCCGACACCGACTTTCTCATGGTCCTTGCCAGCAGGGAAAGAGGTGGGGTCCGATCCGACGCTAGCCATTCTTAACAGCTCCGGCCAAGCAATTATATTCGGAAGTGTGGGGTCGAGTACGACTTGGACGGTGCCGACGAATTTATCGCCTGGGAACTATACATTAACAATTAATTATCAGGACTTAAATTTCACTTCCCTGCCGATTACAACCACCTTGATCAGCGGAACAAATCAGAGTCTTCCCACATATGCAACCGTGTATTATCAATCTCTCGATAAGACAAGCTTCACGATTGCCGTTCCCGAGCCAGCGCTCATTGGATTGGCGGCGGTGCCATTGCTGCTTCGTCGCCGTCAGGCACGCGGGTGATATTTCAGGTGGGTGGCCTTGAGGCGCTTCTGGTCGACATGGGTGTAGATTTGAGTGGTGGCGACGTCGGCGTGGCCGAGGAGTTCCTGGACGATGCGCAAATCGGCGCCGCCGGATAACAGGTGAGAGGCGAAGCAGTGGCGGAGGATGTGCGGGTGGACTTGATTGAGCAGCCCGGATTTTCGGCCATATTTTTCGACGAGCATCCAGAGGCTGATGCGATCGAAGGGTTTGCCGGCGCGCGAAAGGAACAGGAGGGATTCGGCGTTGGAGGTAATAGAGTTAGCGGTTTGGGGCGAATTGCTTTCGGGGATGCGGCTATCGCGACGGCGGCGCGGTGGGGAGCGGCGGGTTTCATCAAGTTTGGGGCGGCATTCGCGCAGGTAATTTTCGATGGCTTCAATGGCGGCGCGGCCGAGAGGGACGACACGCTCTTTGCTGCCTTTTCCGAATACGCGGATGACTGCGAGTTGCAGGTTTACGTCAGCGATCTTGAGATCGCAGAGTTCGCTGGCCCGCAGGCCGGCGGCGTAGAGGAGTTCGAGAATCGCCACGTCGCGGAAGAACAGGCGATCTTTGGGATCGGGAGCAGAGATTAAACACTGCACCTGGGCAATGGAGAGGACGTGTGGAAGAGAACTTTCAGGCTTCGGGCGATCGAGCTGAGAAAGTATCTGCTGGAGATCGGGGCGGTTCTGAAATTTTAGAAAATGCTTGATCGTGGCAAGACGGCGGGCAAGCGTGCGCGTGCTTTTGCCGAGGCGGGTTTGATCGCGGAGGAAGGATTGAAAATCTTCCGGGGCGGCTTCAGATAACTCGACGCTGCGCGCAGAGAAATAAGTAGCCAGGCTTTCCATATCGCGGCGATAGGCGAACAGGGAATTTTTGGCAAGGCCGCACTCGGTGGCGAGGTAAGCCAGGAAAGTGCGGATTTCGGCAGGATAGGATGGTAGTGGTTGATCGCCTTCTTTTTCGGTCGACGGTGCCCACCTTACGGGAGAAACAAATTTGGCTTGTCCTGAACTCATGAATTTCTCTCCGCAGTGTTCAGGCGGACTGTTTTTGATAGCCAGCGGAGATTGTCAGGGGGATTGGTTCGGAAGAGGCTTGCGTATGAAAGCGAACGGTGCGTTGGCGGCGTTCATCGGAGCGCTGCATGTAGACTGGGCAATGCTCGAAGCGATCAAAGCAGAATTCCAAAGCGTGATCCAGGTGACTCATGTTCAGATGGCGAGCGCACCGGCGATCGGCGCGGTTCAGGAAAGGACAATGATCGATGTTTTCGGTCATATAACCGCGATCCGGCGCGGTCATCTGGCTGCGCCGGGTGCGGAAGTTTTATCGGCACGTTTTGGGGATAAGGGTGAAAAAAGGAGGGCGGGGTTCGTTATTGGTGTGGTTTGCTAGTCGCTGAAGCGACTAGCTTGCACGATGTGGGGGTGCATAGGGAATTGTTCTGAAGAGTTGAGGTTGTAGTAGGTCAGGATCATTTTGTTTTATGGAGAGGGTCCAGAGCAAGGATCGACCTGTGGATTTGGTGCGGCGAAGTCCGATTTCGGTTTCCAATTGCCGGGTCCATGTGGGGCAAGGACGGTCGTAAGGCAATTGCAATCTGGATTTGAGCTCTTGCCAGGTCAGGCCTTTGGGGCAGTGTGAAAGTTCGTGGCGGATGGAGTCTCGAAAATCAGTGTAGCGCATAGCGGAGATAGGATCATATCGGTTTGATGGGTTCCGATCACCAGCTCGGATAATTCGCGATTTTATTATGCCGATTTCTCGTCACTGAGGTGACGAGACCGTGAGGAAAATTGATTATTGCGTCGAAGCATGGAAAACAGTCTCTTGTCCCGGTTTTGGATCGCGGTTAAGTTGGGAGATGACTATGAAGACCATTACCCTCTCGGCATTTGCGCGAAGTATTCTGGCCAGTGGCTGCACCTGTTTGTTGTTGGGTGGCTGCGTTCATAAACGTCCTCCTATGCATCCGGCGAGCAAACCGGCGATGACGCTGCGTGAAGAGAACGCGCATCGTCTGGCGGATTTGCGGCAAAGCGTGGCGAGCTTTCGCGAGCAGGCCAATGCCCTGCCTGGAGCAGATGATGCCGAGCATCGACAGATCATGGAACAGGCATTTGATGATTTGAGCGTATCGCTGCCGATTCTCGTGGGTGAAGAGCCCAGCAGCGCTTTTCGCTTGCAGATGCGCAGCGTGGTAAATGCCCGAATCGAATTGGCGGACAATCCAACACTTTCGCCAGAGCCTATCGAGGATAGTGGATTGCGATCAGCAGTGGCGGCAATGGGGCGGATTGCGCATGAGGAATTTTATGGAGCATCCGAACGCAGCACGGATCGAATCCGTGTGGCTTTGCGCACGCTGGATCGCACGACCGGGCCGATGCATCGGTTGGCTGTGCGTGATGTAGTTCGGCAGATGGCGGATGAGCTGGAGAAACTGGCGGAAACTTATCAACAACACATCGATGTGCCGGAGAAAAAGCACCATCATCATAAGTAAGTTTGAAAGTAAGAAGGGTGAGAAGAGTTTGTAGGGTTAAAACAAAGCAGACACTCTTGTACGGTTTTCTGTATTCCCTTGTCCTTTGCCGCCTTGTCCTTTGTCCCTGATTTTTATGGCCTGGACTTCATTGTGCGAGCTTTCTGAATTGACGGAGAACCGCGGGAAATCTGTGGAGATAGATGGATTTCAGTTGGCGGTCTTCCTCAATCAGGGCAATGTGTTTGTCATGGATAATATCTGTCCGCATGCGGGCGGGCCATTGGCCGAGGGGGAAGTGGAAAATGGATGCGCGGTTTGTCCGTGGCATTACTGGAGCTTTCGGTTGGAAAATGGGGAATTGGCTAATGCGCCGGCGGTGAAGGTGAAAACGTATCCTGCGAGGATTCACGAATTTCATGGCTCACCGCAGTTGGTGCAGGCGGATTTGCCGATGTACTGATGAGGGGCGGAAAAATTTCCTTGTAAATATTTAGCGTCGTTGCGTAGCACCGCGCTGGAGTGCGATGTTCAACGCGGTCCTGCGGACGCGCCGCTAAATATTGCGCGGGGAGACATATCGTGACTTGGGAATTGATTCGAAATTCTACTCGCGGTTCATCGCGTCGATTCTGCGGAGGTGGCGGTAGCTTAGCCATTTCAGGGAAATCGTGATAAACGCCAATACGCCAAGAATGACTTCAAAAGCGAGCTGCATCTGTTGCGGGCGGGGATCAGTCCCGGACTCGAGCGGGGACATAAGGTGGCCGGCAACCAGTGCATCGCTCAATGCGTATGCCCAGAGATAGCTGAATACGCCAGCAGCGAGCAAGAGCAGGATGACGACTGCCAGCGTGAAGAGAAAAGAATAACGATAATGGTTTTCGTCGCGGCCCATACATATCCCCGACAGCTACAGACTTACAATTTAATCGGCTAAAAGCAAAACCAGATTGATCTTGCCGGGATTAAGAATTGCCGTCGTCGGCTGCCAGACGGGCAATCGCTGCGCTAACGTCTGGTAATATGACGGGTTTGACGAGATGCGCTTCAAAGCCCGCTTCTTCGCTGGCAGCTACGTCTTCCGGCAATCCACGCCCGCTCAGGGCAATTCCCTTCATGCCATAGCGGTCGCGCAAAAAGCCGAATAGCTCGTACCCCGAGCCATCAGGCAGACCTAAATCGCTTATAAGGAGATCGAATTTTTCCAATTCGCAGATTTCGCGAGCGGCGGAGACAGTGCCGGCGGTTTTGACGTCGTGCCCCTCTTTTTTGAGCAGGCGAGCAAGCAACAATGCCGAATCGGCATGGTCATCTACCACCAGAATTCGACGCGAGCCGGTTCCCATAAATCGCACCCAAATGTTTTCGCCCGAAGGTTCCTAGTTTAGAATAGGATCAGAAAAGCGTCAAACATCTTTACGACATCCTCTGGGTTTGGTTCAAAACATGCACTTTGGGCGAAAGACAAAAATTTTGCGGGCCTTACTGCCAGGCTTGGCGATTACCGCATTGGTCATCTTCTGCGACTACGTTGGATTGCTGCATAGGTTCGAAGATACGTTATATGACGCCCGGCTTCAGTTCTGCCAGCAGTTCGTGCCGGCACCGACGAAGCAGCTTTATCATGTGGATATCGATGATGCGGCGCTGGAATCAATTGGACGATGGCCTTGGCCACGCGCGACGCTGGCGGAAATCCTGGACGAGCTCAACCGTGCGGGCGCGAAGGTGGTGGCACTGGACATCACCACGCCGGAGCCGCAACCCCCCACGTATCTGGCAAATGGTCAAAAGATTGATAACGACGCGATATTGGCTCAGTCGATTCGTCAATTCGGGCGCGTGCTGGTGCCGGTAAGTTTTCAATTTGAGCGAGTGAAATCGCAGACCCAGGAGCAGAAGGATATTAGCGAAGCCTTAATTAAAGACCCAGCGATTTCATTTGATGAGTTGCGTATTAAATTACAAGGCAAATATCCCAATCTGAGCACTGAGGACTATCTACCGGTGCTTCGCGAGGTGCTTGCAGATCGCGTCGAAACAGAGATTTCTGCGCATCCCGGCACACTGGAAGATGTTCAACAGCGAATTATCCAAAATCCAGCAGATGTTGACCCCATGGTTCGTGAGATCATCGGGGTGGAATATCGCATTCACGAATCGCGGGAGGCCATCAAGCCGTTGGGAAAAACCAGTAATCGACTGATGCCGGATGTGCTGACGCCACAAAGCACCTTGTTGATGATTCCCCTCTTAGCGCGGGCGGCGGCGTATACAGCGTTTGTGGATCACTTGCCTCACGACGATGGTGTGGAACGCAGCGTGCCATTATGGGTGCTTTATAATGGCAAACTATATCCGCAGATGGGATTGGCATTGGCCTGCGCGACGCTGGGGGTGCCACTGGATCGACTGGTAATCAACGATACTTCGTTGACCATCCCTCTGGCGGACGGGCGGCGGATCGTTATTCCCACACACAACTTTTATTCCGCGCGCCTGCAAAAAGAAGTTGGCTACATCATGGATATTCCATGGTTCGGGACATCTGAGTGGAAAAACATGTACGATTATCCTGCGCATCATTATCCAGCGCAGCATCTGCCCATCAGCAAAGTCTGGCAGCTCGCGGAATTTCGCAAGGATGCTCTGCAAAACAATCTGATTGCTGATACAGCGCTCCATGTGCTCGACTATGCAATGGATTTAAATTATGTAAAAACCTTCTTAAAGAATCCTCCCGATCCAAGCATTATCGATAGCCGAATTGCCGTGGCACAGAAAGCCTTGCAGGAAGCGGACAGCGCCGATGGCCCGCTGCCCACCACTCGCCCTACAGAAGTGAGTGAGCTTGCCGCATTTAATGCTCGCCAAGCTCTGGCGCGGATGGTAACTGAAAACCACCGCATCGCAGCGGATGCAACTGAAATGAAACAGACCCTGGGGGGAAAATCAATTCTCATTGGCTCGATTGCAACCAGCGCTTTCGATTTCACAACTACTCCGCTGCATGCCCAGTGTCCCGGGGTCATTGTGCACGGAGCGATTTTCAACGCGATTATGCAAAATCGGTTTCTGCGCGAAACGCCATTCATGGATACCGCAATTGCCACGGCGGGTGTCGGGGTGCTTGCGACAATTGCAGTTACACTTTTCTCTCCATGGGCAGCATTGTTGGCGACATTGCTGGTGGTCGGCGGTTATTGCACGATCAATGGCTTTTTCATTTTTGGATATGAAGGGATTGTGCTGGGCGCCGCGGGACCTATCGTGACTGGTGGCGTGGTCTGGGGATGGATTACGCTGACGAATTATATCCGAGAACGCGCCGAGCGGAATCGCATCACCCGCCGGTTCAGCTCTTATGCAGATCAGAAACTGGTGGATTATGTGCTGGCGCATCCAGAGCAGGATGTGTTTGCGGGCGAGGAGCGCGAGCTAACTTGCGTGTTCACCGACATGCGCGGTTATACCAGCCTGATGGAACGATTGGGCGTCGGCGTGGTCCCGGCACTGAGCGAATACATGGGCCGCATGGCGGCCATCATCCGCGAGCAAGGTGGTTTGTTGAATAAATTTCTCGGTGACGGAATCATGTTTTTCTATGGTGCTCCCGAGCAGGATGCGCACCATGCACAGCGCGCGGTGCGCACAGTTCTGGAAATGCAGAACAACGGCGTTCCGGGTTTCAATGAATGGCTTAAAACGCAAGGGATTGATTTGCAGGTAGCGGTACGAGCGGGTGTGGCCACGGGATTCATGATTGTGGGAGATGCTGGTTCGAAGCGCCGATCGGATTACACCGTACTGGGTGATTCGGTCAATCTTGCATCGCGCCTCGAATCAGCCAACAAGCACGTCGGGACGATGACCATGATTACCGCGCGCACGGCAGAATTATGCGGAGGTGAATTTCTGCTGCGGCCCGTCGCAAAAATTCAGGTAGTGGGCAAGACCGAGCCGGTCGCGGTGTATGAGCCGCTGGCGTATGCGAGTCAGGCCACCGATGCGCAGAAAAGATTGGCCGAAGTGACTCGTGAAATTTATGCAACGTTTATCGCCGCTGAATTCTCGCGTTGCCAGCAATGGATCGCATTGGCGGAAAAGGATTTTGGTTCATCCAAGCTCTTTTCTATCTATACAAAAAATTGCGAGCATTACTTAATAACCCCCCCTGCTGGCAATTTTGATGGGCGTATTGTTCTGGAAGAGAAATAACACAACCTTAACGATCTTAATTGTATAAAATAGAGGCATTTACAGTCAAAATTTGAATCGCCGCGTTAAACCTGATAAGATGCCGTTCTATGGCGATTCAAGCAACAAAAATTAAATCCCGCGCAACGGCCCGTAGACGGACCTCGGTGCCGTCATCGCGCACCTCCAAGGGACGCGTGGCTCCCCCCAGCAAACCCGTTATCCGCCGCATTAAATCTGCCCCAGCCGCCCCCAGCGCTTATCAGAAAGCCATGCGGTTTCTTGCCTCGCTGGCGGATTTTGAACGGTTGCGGATCGTTCGTTACAACAATGAAAATTTCAATCTTGAACGCATGCGGACCCTGCTGAAAAAGCTGGATAATCCGCAAAGTGATTTCAAGAGCGTGCATGTGGCGGGAACCAAGGGCAAAGGCTCGACTTGTGCGATGCTCTGCTCGATGCTCGAGGCGACTGGCTATAAGGTTGGTCTCTATACGTCGCCGCATCTGGTGGATATCCGCGAGCGGATTGTGGTCAATGGGCAGATGATTCCTCACGCCGAATTTGCCCGGATTACCCGGCTGGTGGAGCGAGCGACGGCGAAGATGCGCATGCGCCCAACCTATTTCGACGCACTTACCGCAATTGCATTTAAATGGTTTGCTGAACAGGGTGTGGAACTGGCAATTATCGAAACGGGTCTGGGTGGACGACTGGATTCGACGAATGTGATCAAGCCCGAAGTGACGGCGATCACGTCGATCTCGCGCGATCATATGCAGCAGTTGGGCAATACGCTGACCGCGATTGCCGGCGAAAAGGCTGGCATTTTTAAATCCGGCATACCAGCAGTGACGGTGATTCAAGACCAGGGCGTGGAAGATGTATTGCGCCAGGCTGCTGAGAAAATCGGCGCACCGTTTGATGTTTGCGGCAAGACGATTGAATTCAGCTATCGGTTTGAATCAAGCCGAATGGTTGGCCCGCACAATCGAATTTGCCTGACTACGCCGAATAGCCGATTCGAGCACCTCGCGGTGCCGTTGCTTGGCGAGCACCAGGCTGTCAATTGCGGATTGGCGCTGAGCATTGTGGATCGCCTGAAGATGCGCGGGATTCCGATCAATGACAACCGCGTGATGGAAGGGTTGGCCAAGGCTCAGTTGGCGGGTCGCATGGAGATGGTCAATCAGACGCCACGCGTGCTGGTGGATGGGGCGCATAATGCCGCCTCGCTCGAAGCGCTCATGAAGGCGATCGGCCAGCATATTCCGTATGATTCTATGGTGGTGATTTTCGGATGTTGCGCGGACAAAGACATCCCGGGGATGCTACAGCAGATCATGGGCGGAGCAGACAAGGTCATTTTCTGCCCGATCAAGAATGTGCGTACAGCTGACCCCGAGGAACTAGCAGCTCGCTATGTCGAGCTGTACGGAAAGATGGCGCAGGTCGCCTCGACTCTGGAAGAGGCAATTCAGATTGCCAACCGGGCAGTAACCAAGGAAGATTTGATTTGCATCACCGGCAGCTTTTATCTGGTTGGAGAAGCAAAGAAGCTGGTGTCTTCGCGCGGACCTGAGCTGTTTGCGCAGGCGAATACGCCGCGGTAAATAGAGTAGAAATGGTACGGCTTGGGTTGTTACGGGCTAACCGCTTTAGCGGTTGGCAGCTAGCCGCTAAAGCGGCTAGCTAGCATTATTTGTCAATCTACATTTAGGATCCCCACTTGCGTCGAAATTTGTTGCGTCGAGCGTCGCTAGAGTCACTGGAAGCGCGGCGGCTTTTGAGCGGCGTAACGGCAGGAACGCCTCTAGCGAATGTTACCGCATCAACCGAAAATTCTTCCGGCTCAATGAGCTTGGGTAACGCATTTGTAGATTCGGCGATTGGTAGCAACTCAATCGTGCAAGTGACCACTTCGCTGGGCACGATTGATCTCGAGCTATACAACTCGCAGGCGCCGAACACCGTTCAGAATTTTTTGAATAATGTGAATTCAGGCGCTTATAACAACACGCTTTTTTATAAAGCGGTTGCGAGTTCATTGATCCAGACCGGCGAAGATTATGCGATAGATAACGACGGCAATACCATCACAACGACCTCGGCAGCCACCGATAATGCAACTCAATTCACAGGACCTGGTTTCGGGACAAGCGACGCGACCATTCCTAATGAGTTTAATTCCAGCCTCTCCAATACCTCTGGCACTATCGCCATGGCCAAGTTCGGCGACGGCGATGACAGCTCAAGCACGGACTGGTTCATCAATCTCGGAGACAACTCGCAGACATTCGACAGCGAACAGGGTGGTTACACAGTTTTTGGACAACTGATAACACCCACCACTACAACCAGTGGCACTACGACCAGCCTGACGGTCGCGCAGGCAATCGGGAATAGCCCCACACCTGGTACTTCATATGGCAGCACCGGACCACAAGAAGAATTGCCATTACAGACAACCTACACAGGCGGTGGTTTTAATTCGGCAAATATGATCCTGGTGCCGAGCGTCTCGGTCATCTCCGGCCTGACTTATACAGTCAGCAGCTCCAACACCAATATCGTCAATGCATCCATTTCAGGCGGCAGCGTAGCCCTGGCGTATGGGCAAGCAGGCAGCGCCACCGTCACCGTGACCGGAACGGATGTCTTTGGAAACACCGGCACCAGCTCGTTTGCGGTAACCGTGCCTTACGATGAAAGCGTTGGCATCGCGTCGTCGAACAAGCCAAAGACGGTGACCTTTACGGATATCAACGGCACGCTGACCACGATCACGCTCAAAGGGGCAGGCACGATCAATCCATCTTTTTCCAGCAGCACGGCAGTAACGCAAACGCCAATCAAGACCGGCACCGCATACAGCGGCACCGGCCTGGCTCTGGCGAATTTACAGTTGGAATCGACCAATGCCGACAGCACACTGACAATCACCAGCAAATATGGAACTGGCCAGACTTCAATCGAAAACTTTTCCACTGGCGCGCTCAAGAGCGTGACCGCAAAAACGACCACGTTCTCTGGAGATTTTTCGTTTGCTGCCCTGAAATCGCTCGCCATCGGATCAGCCAGCAATGCAACAATCAGCGGCCAGGTGGTAACGACTTTTTCAATTGCGAACAACTCCACTTTTACGATGAATCTCTCGGGCAGCATCGGCACGCTGAACACCAAGGCATTGCTTTCGAATACGACGATTAATGCGACCGGGATCAAATCGCTTTCGGCCGGTGCGCTGACTGGGGATCAGATCAACGTGGGATATAGTGGCACTGGACTCCCTTCATCGAATTCGCAGTTGACCACAGGTTCTGCGATCGGATCGGTCAAAGATCAGGGGCCGTTTTCGGATACAGATATCGTGGCTGACACCCTCGGGACCGTCGCGCTGGGGCCAGTGACCACCGACAATAGTGGGACCAGTTTCGGCCTGGGGGCGGATTCCATTAAATCACTGACCGTTCAGTTGAGCGGAAAGAAGAAACATTTAAGCAAGCTCACGCCATCTAACACGGCGACCGCGGTGAAGACGTTGGGAGCTCTCGGAGATTTTGAGGTGGATGTCGTTTAAGCAGAGGGTTGAGTAAGATTTGAGCAATGACCCAGCCGCGGGATATGGATCAGTTTGCGACTGCGAATCGCTTCTATGCGGCAGGAAAATTTGCTGAGGCAGCGGGGCTTTATCGGGAAATCATTGAAACGCGGCCTGATTTTGCCGAGGCACATAATAATCTGGGAAATGCGCTCGTGGCCGCGGGGAATCTGGATGAAGCAATCGAATCCTACCGGCAAGCGACACAGCTGCGAGATAATTTTGCCGAGGCGTATCACAATCTGGGGGCACTGCTGCAGCGGATGAAGCGATGGGGAGAAGCGGCGGAGGCCTACCAGAATGCCGTGCGGCTCGATGCGAATTTACCCGCTGAAGTGCACAATCAACTCGGAATCGTATTGACGCGAACCCACCAGCGGCAAACAGCGGTGGCGGCGTTTCATCGGGCACTGGAGCTTCGGCCAGATTTTCCTGAAGCGCTGAATAACCTTGGGAACGTTTATCACCAACTGCAGCAGGCGGGAGAAGCGATCGCTTGTTTTCGGCGCGCGGCGGCATTGCGTCCAGATTCAGCGGAGATTTTTAATAACCTCGGGAATGTCTATAAAGAAACCGGGCAGTTAGATCACGCCCTGGCGGCGCATCATCGCGCCACCGAACTCAGGCCGACTTACGCGGATGCGTTCAATAACCTCGGCAACACGCTCAAAGACACGCGCCGCCTGAAGCAGGCATTGGCCTGTTACGATAAGGCATTAAGCCTCGATCCAACACATCACGTGGCCCATAGCGGGAAAGTTTACACTCTGCATTTCCATCCTGATTCGACGCCGCAATCACTCGCCGAAGCGCACCGAGAGTGGAGTTTGCAGCATGCAAATTCGCTTGCACGAATGAAGCATCGAAACGCGCGCGATGCGAATCGCAAATTGCGCATTGGCTATGTTTCGCCCGACTTTCGTGATCATGTCGTAGGGCGATTTCTGCAGCCTTTACTGGAACATCACGATCACACCCAATTCGAAATATATGGTTATGCTTCAGTAGCACACGCGGATAATGAAACGCAGAATTTCAAATCACTGGTGAATGTTTGGCGAGATGTAGGAATGCTGTCTGATGAGCGGTTGGCTCAAGTTATAAACGAGGATGAGATCGATATTCTGGTTGATCTGACTCTGCACATGGCGGGGAGTCGA
>DASXDR010000112.1:0-20762 GCA_036490535.1 Tepidisphaeraceae bacterium
ATCTGCCGACCGGTAAACTCCGGGCGCAATCTCATCATAACCCGGACCAAGCCAATCTTCAGCGGCATTCAACGCTTCATCCGCAGACGTGACTCCGCCGCCTACATTCCCAAACCCCGCTGCGGTTGGCGGAACGGACACAAAAAAATTCTCAAACCAACGAAACTTTCAGATCACCCGGTAAGCTCGATAGTACCGTCGGTGATTGTTTGCTCGTCCAGGTGAAGGGTTTAGCATTCGGTTGAAAGAGCGCAAACGATTTGAGGGAGTGGGCAGCGACGCCAAATGGGGTGCCATTGTTGTTCGTGGTGACATCATGAAGTTGCACAACGCCGACGGTTTCAGCGGCGATTTCGGAGCTGGAGAAGGGGGCGGCGCCTTTATCGACGAAGCTGGCGATGCTGGCGGTGGATGAGAAATCGGATGCAGAAGTGGGCAGGGCGGTAACGGAACTATTAACGCCGGCGAAGAAAACGGAAGAAGTCATCGCGCCAACAGATGCCTTGCCGATATTACCGGCGGCGCGGATTTGGGAATTGCTGACCGTGCCGCCGACAGAAAGCGAATTCAAATCAGCAGTTTTGCCAGGGGCAGCAGTCAGGGTTAATTGATCCGTGGCGAAATTGCCTTTGACCTTGAGCGTGGCAATCGAAGTAGCAGTAATAGTGTTGTTTGAGATTGAGCCAGCGGAGAGAGATTTGATGGAGCCGGTGATTGCCCAAGCGCCGCCGGTGATATTGCCAGCGGAGAAGGCGCCGAGCGAGCCGCTCGCTGTGATACTAGCGTCGAAGTTGCCGCCGATTTTGATTGTGGAGATCGAAGTGGCGGAGAGGGAATCGGTAAAGCCGGCGGTGGCGGTCCAGGATGATGCAGAGAGAGATTTGATGGGGCTCGAGGAATTGAGGTTGAGGTCCTGGATCGTGCCAAATTTGTAAGTGGTCGCGATGGACGTGCCGGAGATGGTGATAGTAGAGCCGTCGCCGGTAACGCTGTGCAGAGTAAGGGAGGCGAGAGTACCGGTGATGATGAGTGAACCGGTGAAATTGGCGGTGGTGGCAGTGAATTTGTTGAGTGAGCCGGTGATGGAAATGTCAGTGATGTTGGTGGCAGCGTGAGCGGCGACAGTGATGGTCAGGCTGCTCTTGGCGGTGGTGCCGGTGAGGTTGATGTCGGCGGGATCTGCATTGCCATTGGAGAGGAAATCGATGCTGCCGGTGCCAGGGCCGCTGATGGTGATGGTGACTACGTGGCCTTGGGAGTCGGTGTAGGTGGCTTTGGTTTTGCCGCCGAAGTTGATGGTTCGGGCGATGGCGGGGACGGAAGTGGTAGCATCTGGGGAGGAAGGAGCCGCTTCGATATTGCCGGCGTTGTCGGTGGCGATGGAGTAGAAGGAATAGGTATGGCCGAAGGAGCCGGGGAAGACGGCGGCGGTGGCGCTGGTGGTTTGCCAAACCGTGTAATCGCCGCCGTCGACGGAGACGTATATCTGGTAATTGGCGATGCCGGATCCGCCGGCGTCGTCGCTGCCGCTCCATGTGAGGGAGATGTTGGCGCTGCTTTGCGTGGCGGCGAGGGCGGCGATGGTGCTGGTGGGGGCAACGGCGTCGATGGTGTTTAAGACATTCGGCGTGTTGATGGCGGCGTTGTTGTCGAAAACGATGGAAGCCTGGGCGTTGATGGTGGCACCTGTGGACAGGCCGGATTTGGGATTGATGGTGTAGGTGACGTAGCCGTATCCATCGCCGGCGGCATCGTCGGGGGGGAGGAAGCCGTCGAGCGCGCCGGAGGGGATGTCGCCGGTAGTGGGGTCGATGCTGGTGAAGGTATAGGTGAGAGCTCCAGTGGCCTCGTCGAAACTGGCGACGATGTTTACTGAAAGCGTGTCGCTGACAGAGACGGTGGTGTTAAAGGACATGAGGCCCGTGGGGACCGTGATGGTCTGCGAACCGAACGCGATGGTGCCGAGCTGGAAAGTGGTCCAGTCGAGATTGGCATCGAGCTGCTGGGTGATGGTGACGACCTTGGCGGGGGCGCTGGCGTCGGGGTCGTTTTCGAAAGTGATTTCGTAGGGGAACGCGCCGCTGTCCTGGATGAAGCCAGCGAGGCCGTAGCTGCTGGGGCCGATGAGATCATTGGGGTCATTGGCGTTGAGAAATATCGTATAAGAGAGCAACAACTGGTGATTCTCGATCCACTTATCCACCGTTCCGTTTTCAACAGCGGTGGCATAGGAGATGTAGGTATTGATCTGCTGTTGGTTGGGCCAACGCTTGTAATCATTATAGAATTGCTGGATGAGGTCATTGACCAGCGGTTTTTGCAATACTCGCTGATAAGTATCCGGATTGATCACGTTCTGCACTTTGACGGGGAACGCATCGGCGAATTTCTGCTGGACATAGTTATTGACCGTCTTCGAATTAATAATCGAATAGGCGGTCACTACTACGGCGGCTTCGGGAGCGGTAAGCACGGAAACCACGCCTGCGCCTATGGTGCCCAATGCGTCTACAGCAACGGTACTGCCGACTGTTTCGACAAATCCTTCCACTTCAGGAAGCACCGAAGACGCAAACGATTCGGGGGCGGTCGCCAGGGTATCTTCAACCAGCGCATCTTCCACGGGGGTGATGGTGGGACCGGTAATGGAGGGAGCGGGTGGCTCGGCGACGGGCACGGGCTCAGTAACGGGTGGTGTGGGCGCCGGAGGGGGCGGGGTGGGCACCGGCGGCTGCGCGGCGTGGGCGGCGCGCACCAGATTGCCAAGCAGACCGGCGGAAAGATTATCCTGTGCGGTCAGGGGCAAGTAGCCGTTCTTGGCTAAAAAGATCAGCCCATCCTCCGTGGCGGCGAGGAAAGTAGCGCCCGTCGGATCGATAAAATTGACGGGATTGTTGTTGGCATAGCGATAGAGATTGACATCGCCGCCGTTAAAGCCGAGCGGATCGGCCTGGGTAAATCGCCCAACGGTCGGGTCGTAGGAGCGCGAGCGCATGGTATAGAGACCGTCGCCGGTGTTCTGCACGCCGAATTCGCCGCCATAGGTGAAGAGATTGGAAGCGCCGCTGCTGGAGAGAAGCTCTCCAAAGGGGAGGTAGCTATAGGTGTTGGTGATCGCGCCGAAAGAATTGGTGATGTCGGCGGTATTACCGGCAGCGTCAAAATCGTAGAAGCTCTCGCTGGAGCCATCGACAGCGCCGACCAGGCCGTCGCCGTAGATGTAATGATCGACGAGCGTGCCGGTGGAGCTGAAGGCGCCGTCGACATCGCCGATGCCGGTGGGATCGATGAGATAATCGGTGGTGACGCCGCTGCTGGTGACGCTGGTGAGATCACCCAGGGCATCGTAGCCGTAGGTGTAGAGAATACCGCCAAGGCTGGCGCTGGCGAGCTGGTTGCGATCGTTATAGGTATAGGTCGTGGTGATAGCGCCCGTGGTGGAGGAGATGAGATTGCCATCAGCATCGTAGCCGTAGGTGGTCCCGCCGACGGTGACGTATTCATCGAGATTGTTGACCGAATAGGTGACCGAGGTGAAGGCGGAGTCGGAGACGGTTGTGCGATTGCCGTTGGCGTCGTAGGCGTATTGAATCGTGCGGCCACCGGGCATGACCACTTTGATTAACTGATCATCAGCGTCGTAGGTGTAATCGGTGGTTCCGCCTTGCGTAGTTTGGGTAATGCGGTCGCCGTTGGCGTCGTAGGTATAGGAGAATTCGGAATCGATCGCGCCGCTGGCGGAATAGTTGGTGAGGGAAGCGATCTGGTTGTCGGCATTGTAAGTGTTGACCGTGTAGGTGCCGTTGGCGTTGGTGGTTTTAGTGAGATTGCCGGCGGCGTCGTAGGTGTAAGTGGTGATGACATTGCCAGAGCCGTCGGTAATCTGCGTGATCTGGCCGGCAATGTTGTAGGAATAATCGGTGGTGTATCCGGTCTGGTCGGTTTTGCTGGCGAGCAGGCCGTTGGAGTTGTAAGTGTACGCGAGTGAAAGGCCTCCGGGCTCGGTCACGCTGGTGACGCGATCGGCGGAATCGTAGGTATAAGTGATGGTGCCATTGAGTGAGTCGGCGGCGGAGATGAGATTGCGGTGCGCATCGTAGGTGTAGGTGATCGTGCTGCCATCGGCGAAGGTGCGCGTGGCGATGGCGCCGAAAGATGTGTAGGTAATACCAACGGTCCGGCCGGCGGCGGAAGTCGTGTTGGTTAATTGGCCCGCGGAATTGTACGTATCGGTGTCAGTATCGCCGGCGGCATTGGTGACGGTGGTGAGATTGCCGCTGGTGTTGTAGGTGAAGGTGGTTGTGTTGCCGGAGGGGTCGGTCAGGGTGAGCAGGTCATTGAATGTCGAATCGTAGGTGAAGCTGATGGTGTTGCCGAGGGGATCCGTGGTGGAGGAGATTTCGCCTGCGGAGGTATAGGCGTAGGAAGTGTTGTCATTGCCGGGAGAGCTCTGGGTAGTGACCTGGCCATTGGCGTTGTAGGCGGTGCGGGCGATGTTGCCCATGGCATCAATGATCGATGTGGTGCCCTGGCCGGTGGAGAGAGTCAATGTGGTGGTGTTGCCTAAAGCGTCGGTGGCGATTTGCTGGCCGAGATTGTTATAGGTGTAGGTGAGCTTATCCGAGCCATCGCTCCACTGCTGGCTGGTGAGTCGGCCCATGTCGTCGTAGGCGTAATCGCGCGTGGAGCCGTCGGGATACGTAATTGATGTAACCGCGTACATGTCGGCGATATTGGTGCCGGAGTAATAAGTGAAGCTGGTCGTGCCCTGGGCATTAGAGACGGATTGGAGCAATTGATCGGTGGAGTCGTAAGTGTAGGTAGTGACGCGGCCTTCGGGATCGGTTGCCTGGGTAACGCGGCCGTTGCTGTCGTAGGCGAACCGGTAGGTATCTCCGTTGCTGGAAATGACGCTGATTAGGTTGCCGTCTGAATAACTGTAGATTTCGCGGTTACCGCTGGGATCCTGGATGTAACTCAATGTGCCGTCGGTGTTGAAGACCGAAATTTGGCCGTCGGTTTCGGTGAGAGTGTAAACACCGTTAGCCAGGGAGAGCGTGGCGGCGTCGCCGTCGACGCCTTGGTAGGTGCCGTTGGTCTGTCCGATGAATAATCGCTCCTGCCCGCCGTCGGTGATAGTGACATTGCCACTGGAATCAGCGGTCGCGGCGACCGCGTAGGGATCGGATTGGCCGCGGCCGAAGGCACCGAGATAGTAACGCTGATCGATGGCGCCAAAATCGCTGGCCTCCTGGATGGTGTAATTCATGAGCACTTCGGGATCGGAGGTATAGACTCCGGTGAGACTCAAGGCATTGGCGGTATCACGCAGCACGCCGGTGAGGGCATTGTTGTTTGCGGCGAGCATCGCATCGAAATTTGCCGTAATCGCGGCCCAGGCGTCGTTGGGTTCATTCACCGGCTGTGCGCCCGCCATCAGCGAAGTGGGGTCCCAACCGGTAATCGAATCGACCCAGGCGACTTCAAGGTTGGCTTGCTGATGTCCTTCAATAATGGTTTGCGTGTAGGTGATGGGAATCGACCCGCCCTCGCCGGGCAGCAGCGTTCCCGCCAGCCCAGTGTTCGCGATTCCCAGAACCTCAATCGCCGCCGGGCTGAAAGCGCTCTGGTCGGCAAGTTTGAAGGAAGTGTTATCGCCGAAGACCACGAAATATGGAGCCGGGATGTCGGTATTACCGGCGTTGGTGTAGGTCAGATCGACGGTGTTATAAAGATCGCCACGGCTATCAGCGGGGAAAGTAAGATTATAAACCAGACCCAAGCTAGTGGTAGCGCTGGTAATACCACCGCTGGTAACACCACCGCCGAGGGAGAAAATATTCAACCCTCCCGAAAGCGCTGCCGTAATGCCGTTCGTGGTAACATCGACATCGTAATTTCCCTTGGTAGCAGTCCCCGGCAGGACAAACGTGGCTTCGAGTGTGTTGGAATTCAGCAGCGTGGTCGACTGAGCGTTGATGGTACGGTTCAACGACGCTGTCGAGGAGCCATTGAAATCAGAGCCGGTGATGGTCAGCGTGAACGAGGTGTTGGGCACGTCGGCAACGGACGCGGGATTAACATTGTCGACGGTTACCCCCAGATTCTGCGTGGGCGTGAGCGTGAAATTCTCCGCCCTGGCAATAATCGTTGAAGCCTGCACGAGAATGTAATAACTCCCCGCCTGATTCACGGGCAGGAGTAGCGTGCCGTTTTGGGTCCCGGGAACGATCGATTCCTGGTAATTGCTGGCGCTGGGAATCGAATTGAAGCTGGCGTAGATGGAGCCGAGACCGGCGATGGGGAAACTGAACGCCAGGGAGATGTCGTTGTTTGTGGGGACGACCAGGCGATAGAGAATCTGCTGGCCTGGGTCGAGAGTGCCGGTATTTTGGGAGCCCAGCGTCAGCGTGGGGATGCTGATGCCGAAAGCGGGGGAGACGCCGGTATTGTTGGCGCGATTCGTATCCGGGAGCGTTACGCCGGAATCCGCCAGTACGACGATTTCGTACGTGCCCGCGCCTAGCGCCGGCAAGGTGGCGTCGAGCGTGCCGGTGTAACTTGCGCCGCCGGCGAGCGCGGTCGATTCATTGACTCTTCCCAGCAGAATTGAATTGCTGTCGATCTTGCCATCGGTGGTGAGATAAACCGAATCGCGCCAGGTGCCGCTGGCGGTGCCGGTGCCTTGGTTGGTAACGTTCCAGGTGATAGTGGCCGCTCCGCCCGACATGGGATTGGTCAGAGGATTGACGGAAGTGACATCCAGATCGACTGCGTTGGTTACGACGCTGCCGGTGGTAATCAGTTCGATCGAACCGGCACCGACGGTTGCCGTGAAATCAGGCCCGGTGCCGCTGGTGCTGGCGAAAGAGCCGGTGGCAGGGCTGGTAAAACTCGCCACCGTGTAGAATGCTCCGGCCGATCCCGGATACCCATTGGAAAGCGCCGCGGTGAGATTGCCGCCCAGCGTGGTGCTGCCCTTGACGGAAAGCAGGGGCGCGCTGGCGGTATTCGTGGCCCCGCCAATGGCGAAAGCGAGCGTGGACGTGCTGGCGCTGAGGTCGAGATTGCCGGTAACGACGAGCGTGCCGCCCACGGTCAGCGTGCCGGTGTTGGTGATCGACCCAGCGGTTGTGAACGTTGCGCCGGTGCCCACGGTGAATCCGCCATTGTTGGTCGCCAGACTGTCGATGTCCGGGAAGTAGGCCGTGCCAATGAGAATCACATTGCCATTGTTGGTGGTGATGCTGTCCGTGGTGTCGCTGATCAGCGAAGCGCCGCTATCAATCTGGAAAGTCCCTTTATCAATATTTCCTAACTGCGCCCCGAAACTCGTAGTGGGGAATTTCACGGTGCCGGAGGCGACTTCGATCGTTCCGGTGTTGACGATTCCGCCAGCGAACGTATTGCCATCTACCGGAAATGGCGTGGCCAGATCGAGTGTGCCGGAGCCAGCGTTGATCTGGATGAGTCCCGCGTTAACGAGTTCCGCGTTCACGCCGGTAACGAGCGACGGCGCGCCATTGATGATGATCGTGCCGCTGGCATCGTTGGTGATGACCGAACCTTTTGGGATCGCGTATTGGTTGTTGTCGATGTAAATTGTCCCCGCGTTTTCCATCGTGGACATCGGCCCACCGCCCTGGAAATAGGCCGTGCCGGTGTTGATTAGATTCGTCTGCTGGTCGCTTTGGATATCACCACCCTCGAAGTAGAGCGTATTGGCAGCGAAATTGAGCGATGCCGCTGCCAAGCCATTCTCGTTAAGGAATGAAGCTGGCCCATCGAGCCACCCACTGGTCACCGTGACTGTTCCGCCGCCGCTTGCGCTTAAAACGCCTTGAATGTAAATCCCGTTAGTGCCATCAAAATTAAGCACCGATCCGCTGGCAATCGTAATCGGCCCGGCAATGAAGGCCGTCGTGCCCACTTGAAAGCTCAGCGTGCCCGTCTGGATATTCAGAGCGCCGCCGTTGTTGAAATAATATCCGCTGATCACGCTCGTCCCCGCCCCGCCCGTCTTTTCAATCGTCCCCGTATTAATCAAACTGCCGCCGCCACTGGTGAATCCCCCATCGGCTTGCAAATCAATAATCCCACTGGCAGCGTTGGTAGTATCGTTGAAACTAAGCGATCCCGTTCCGGTGTTGATAATTGTCCCGGTGTTTGTCAGCGTCGCCTCGCCGAACGTTGTGCCGACGAAGCTCAAATAACCGGAATTGGTCAGCGTGCCGCCCCCCTGGCCAAAATACACATTGCCGACTTGCACCATGCCCTGTGGGAAATCGAGTGTCCCGTCCGATGCCACTTCGTTCGGAGCCTGGGCATAAAAACTGCCCGAATCCAGTGCAATCGTCCCACCCCCGCTGCCCGTAATTGTGCCGGCAAAGGTGATATTGGTGTTGTACTGGTTTGCAGGAGTTCCATTATTGATATCCAACGTCGCTCCGGTCGTGACATTGATCTGCCCATTCTGAAACGCTGCCGTCCCCACGATGGTCACATCGCCGGATGTAAGATTGATCGTCCCGCCCACGTTTTCAAGCTCTATATTGATCGACACTGTCGACGCACCACCCGCCGCCCAGTTCAGCGTTCCATTGTTGATGAAATAACCGCCGATTCCATACGGCGGATTGCTCGGATTAAACCCAGTGGAATCCGTAATGGTAACCGTCCCACCGCCGGCATTGGTAAATGCATTATTCCCCTCGAGCGCCAACCCATTGGTAATGGTAAAGCTGGCATTATTCGTGAAGGTCGAGGCATACAACGCGCCATCATTAGATGTAAACGACCCGGAATTAATCACGGGAAAGTCATAGGCGATTCCCGTCATGGTCGTGGTGCCGGCAACAGTGAGCGGGCCGGTGCCTGCGAGAGTTCCATTCCAGATGAATGATCCGCTGATCGTGCCTCCGCCCGCGCCTATTGAGAACTCATCGCCGGTTCCCAGCGTCAGCGAACTTCCTGCGTCAGTCGTGATCGACAGCGCGGCTTCGTTGTCGGCGATGGTGACGTTTCCGCTAGCTGGAATGGTGACATCGTCACTGCCGCCCGGCACTTGCGCCGGATTCCAATTGGCGGGATTATTCCAGTTGCCCGTTCCCCCCGTCCACGTGATCTGCGACAGCATCAGCCGCCCTTCCAGCTGCTCGATGGCGTTGGCCAGTTTTGCCGCCCGCCGACTACGCCGCTCCTGCCTGCCGCGCTGACTCATATTGAATCTCCATTTACTGCGAGGTGAAAAAATGTGCTTGGCTAGCAGCATAACAAAAAACCATCGCTTGCGAACGTGTAATTTGCCCAACATCACTGGAAATGAGCGACAACCTGCAACCTCAAGCCCCTTCGCCTATGATATGGCGTATGTGGCAAACGATCCTGCGCATCCCCATTCCGCAGTTCCTCCAAAACGCTTTTGGCTTCTCGCCCACGCTTCCGCTCTACGGGTATGGCCTGATGCTGGTAATTGCCTTCCTCCTGGCGACCGAATTGGCCAAATTTATCTCGCGCCGCGTGGGGATCAATCCAGAGCATTTCATTAATGCCGGCCTGATCGCATTGATCACCGGCGTGATCGGCGCCCGCACCTCGCACATTCTCGAAAATCTTCGTGATTACACTGATCCGAGCCGCTCGATCTGGGGCAACTTCAAAGCCATGATCGATCTCTCCAGCGGCGGCCTGACCTACTACGGAGGCGTCCTGCTCGCGACCCCCTGCACGCTCGCCTATGCCTTTTATAAAAAAGTCCCCCTGCGCCTGGGAATGGACATCGTCGCTCCCTGCCTGATGGTGGGCCTGGGCATCGGACGCGTGGGATGTTTTCTCAATGGATGCTGCTACGGCGCCGGCGTGCAGACGCCGATTTCCATGCAGTTTCCCTATCCCTCGCCGGCCTATCTCGATGATCAATCCTATAGCCTTGCCCCCGCACCCGAAGACATCATCCTGCGCGTGCCCGGCTACGAATCGCGCGTGTTGCTGGTGAACGAACTTCTGGAAATAGAAACCGTCCACGCACGCCTGGCCAGCGAAGGCCACGATGCCGTGCTGGCCGAACTGCAATCGCGCGGCGGCTTATTCGCCAATCCCACCTACGCCAATGCTTATCTCGACCACGCCGCCCAATATGGCGGCGAAGATCTCGTCGCCCTGGCCAAGCAACAACACTCCGCCCCGCATATCCCCGCACAATTGCTCACCACAATTACTTGCCTGCTCATCGCCCTGGTTCTATTCGCCTATTTTCCCTTCCCTCACGCTCCCGGCAGAGTCTTCGCCCTTATGTTGATGATCGAAGGCACCACCCGCTACCTGCTGGAAATGATCCGCGTCGAACCACCCGTGACCCAAATGTTCGGCCACGGCCTGAGCTTTTCAATGGTCCTGGCCCTGTTTCTGGTCCCCACGGGCATCATCCTCTGGTTCGTCTTCGGCTTCCTCGATCGCCAGCGCATGCCGGCACAGCTTTCGCCGGCATGAAGTTCACGCACATTTTTTAGATTTTTAGAAACTCATCCACATCGATATTGGCTTCGCGCAAAATAGCTCGCAATGTTCCCTCGGCCATATCTTTGTTGTGATGGGGAAGAGTGACTTTTCGACCCGTCGCCGCTTACCACCAGACTTCGTGACTGCCTGCACCCGGGCGATCAAACATCCAGCCTAGTGCGCGCAACTTCCGGGCGACTTCTCTGTACCTAAAGCCCGAGAGCCTTCCCATTTACCGAACTCCGACGGGAATAAGCAAATCGATTGCTTTCGGGGCTGTCTGCAAAGCCTGAAGAGCCGGCGGGAGAGGATCCCCATGTTCCATGCAGGATTCAGCGATTTTACGAGTCAGCGACTGGGCAATTTCGGTGGCTTCAGTAATCGAACGCCCCTCTGCGACGAGGCCGGAGACGTCGGGGCTCGTGGCTACGAATCCCCCTTCTTCCAAAGGCTCAATATGAAGACGAATGGTGATTTCATCCATATATTCGCTCTGATCTTAGCACAGCACTATCGCATTGGACAGTTTGTTCGTGCGTCCTATTTTCCCTCGCTCTTCGCCTGGATCACTCTGTATTTGCAGACAAGAATCATCGGCGAGGTAATCACATTCGCGCGCACGTACGCCTTGCGGATTATTCGCTCGGCCTCAGGGAGAAATTGACCAGCGACATGAACGCCCCCGACCTCTGGTAGCTGGACATCACCTGACACAGAAACGCTTCGATGCATTTCCACGCGCTGGCGAGGCTGGTCTGTGTCGACTACAAAAATATAAAGTTCATCTTCGGCGGCTATTGGTGTCGCAAGCCTCTGATTCGGGCCGACCATAACGGTATCGCCTTCTGCAATAGGTTGATCAAGCGGTAAAAAGTCAGGCCCGGCCGGTGATTCAGCCATCATGGACTGAGCAGAAAAAACATAAATCTCTTCCGCGTTTGCCAGCCTATGCACGCGCGTGATAAAAGCGCTGGCGGTTAACGGAGGCTGAGGATCAGCTATGGCAATTGCTTTTCCAATCGTATTGTTGCGATAGGACAACGGATAAACCCCAGGATTCTTAAGCGTTCCCAATATGTAATAGACCGGCTCCGTCGGACGCGAAGCATTCGCCTGGGGTCGGGTAGCAGGATACGCTTGAGCGACACCTAGTTTCATTGGCGAATGCCTGACACTCAGCGCAATTCCACTGCCCACCAGAGCGATCGCCGCCGCAACAACCATTTTGCTACTGAAAAAGAAATGCGATGCGCGACCAATCGAATGCAGCACGATAAATGGCGGCGTCGCCTTAGCGATAATCTGCTTGGCTAAATGTTCAGGAACACCAAATGGCATCAGCAGCATCGCACTTTCCAGGGCGTCGATTGACGTAGATGGCGCCAGTGCCGCCCGAAGCTTTTGCACAGCGCGGCTCGTGCGCATCTTGGCCGCAGCAGTGGAGATGTTCAGTTGAGCCGCGATTTGTTCGTGCGAAAGTTGCTGGAAAAAACGCAGCAGAATCGTTCGGCGATCCGCCTTGCTCAGCCGATGAATCGCCTCATCCAAATCTGCGAGTAAATCAGATTCAACGGGCAACGGAGGCGTAATGCCATTTTGCATTTCAGCCGCCTTTCGTTCGCGAGCATCGCGGCGCAGTTTTTGTCTTCGAATATCGCGGCAAATGAACAAAGTGCTTTGAAAAAGCCACGGCACCAGAGATTGATTGCGTCGAAAGCGGGACGATTTACGCAGCAAAAGGACGAACACCGCTTGGGCCGCATCTTCGGCATCAGCAGAATTTCGCAATTGACGAAGAGCAAGATTGTAAATCCAGCTAATATTACGGTTTACAATCTCTGTAAATGATTCCACGCTCCGCCCTTGAATATATTCATGCAGCAAATCTGAATCAGCGGGTAGCTCAGTAGTTACCATCAGGAGATTATGGCCGCTCGAGACAGCACGGTAACCAGATTAGCAAATTGACACTCCATTTAAATGCCCTATACTCCCGCGCTTTTGTTGTTCGGAATGCGGAGAAAAGGCCCAGAATTCAGGAGATTTAACATGCCAACGATGACTCGCAAAGCCCCGAAAAAGAAGACGATTTTCAAGCAAATCAGTAAAAAAGCAGCTGGAAAGAAGCGCGTTTACTTCTTCGGAGCCGGTAAAGGCGAAGGCAATGCCACCATGAAGGACTTGCTCGGTGGCAAAGGCGCCAACCTCCATGACATGACCCGCGCAGGCCTCCCGGTGCCTCCTGGATTCACCATAACTACCGAAAGTTGCAAGGATTATAACGATGGCGGGCAGAAGCTCTCCAAGGACCTCATGCCCCAGGTCAAAGAGGGCCTAGTCAAGGTCCAAAAGTCCTCCGGCAAGAAATTTGGCGACCCCAAAAACCCCTTGCTCGTCTCGGCGCGCTCCGGCGCCAAGATGTCCATGCCGGGCATGATGGATACCGTGCTGAACATCGGGCTCAATGATGTCGTCGTCGAAGGCCTCGCCAAGCTCACTGGCAACGAGCGCTTCGCCTACGACAGCTATCGCCGCCTGATCAATATGTTCGGCGACACTGTCATGGGCGTCGACCACGAACATTTCGAACATGAACTCTCCGCGGTGAAAACTGCCAAGAGCGCAAAGGTTGACACTGATCTCAGCGTCGATGATCTCAAAGAGGTCGTGCAGAAATATAAGGATGTGTATCGCAAGCACGTTGGCAGCGATTTCCCACAGGAGCCGCTCGTGCAATTGGAACACGCCATCGAAGCCGTCTTCAAAAGCTGGATGGGTGATCGCGCCATCCGTTATCGCGAACTCAACGACATCCGCGGCCTCTGGGGCACGGGCGTGAACGTCCAGGCCATGGTCTATGGCAACATGGGCGATGACTCCGCCACCGGCGTCGCTTTCACCCGCAATCCCTCCACCGGCGAAAATAAATTCTACGGCGAATTCCTCGTCAACGCTCAGGGCGAAGACGTCGTCGCCGGCATCCGCACTCCCATCCCCTGCGAGCAGATGGGCGAGTGGAGCGAAAAGAGCTGGAAAGAACTCCTCAAAATCAAAGACGTCCTCGAAGCCCGCTACAAAGACGTGCAGGATTTCGAATTCACCATCGAGCGCGGCAAGCTCTACATGCTGCAAACCCGCAATGGCAAGCGCACCGCTGCCGCCGCCGTCCGCATCGCCGTGGAAATGGTGAAAGAAAAACTGATTGATAAACCGACCGCCGTGCTGCGTGTCGATCCCGCCTCGCTCGATCAATTGCTGCACCCGACCTTTAACCCTAATGCGCACAAAGACGTGATCGCCAAGGGCCTGCCCGCCTCCCCCGGCGCTGCCGTCGGCAAGATCGCCTTCACCGCCGAAGAAGCCGAAGCACGCGTCGCCAAAGGTGAACAGATCATCCTTGTTCGCCGAGAGACCGAGCCCGCCGACATCGGCGGCATGCACGTCTCCGAAGGCATCCTCACCAGCACCGGCGGTATGACCAGCCACGCCGCTGTCGTCGCCCGCGGCATGGGCACGCCCTGCGTCGCTGGTGCCGGCTCATTGCAGATCGATTCCAAAAACAAAACTCTCACCATCAGCGGTAAGCAATACGGCATCAACGACTGGATTTCTCTCGATGGCGGTATCGGTGAGGTTTATTCCGGCCAGGTCGAAACGCAGGAAGCCTCCCTCACCGGGCCTTTCAAACAGCTCATGGTCTGGGCGGATGAATTCCGCACATTGAAAGTCCGCACCAACGCCGATACCCCGCACGATTCCGAGGTCGCTCGTAATTTCGGCGCTGAAGGCATCGGCCTGACCCGCACCGAGCATATGTTCTTCGACCCTGAGCGCATCCACAACATGCGCGAAATGATCCTCGCCACCGATATCGAAGGCCGTAAAAAAGCCCTCACCAAATTGCTCCCCTATCAGCGCGAAGATTTCGTCGGCATCTTCCGCGCCATGAAGGGATTGCCGGTAACGATCCGCCTCCTGGATCCCCCGCTCCATGAATTCCTCCCGCACAATGAAAAGGATCAGCAGGCGCTGGCCAATGCTCTTGGCCTCTCGCTGAGCCAGGTCCAGAACCGCGTGCAACAACTGCACGAATCCAACCCCATGCTCGGGCATCGTGGTGACCGCCTGGCCATCACCTATCCCGAAATTCTCGAGATGCAGGTTGAGGCGATCATCGCGGCCGCCTGCCAAGTGAAAAAGGAGGGGGTCAAAGTCCTCCCCGAGATCATGATCCCCCTCGCCGGCACCGACAAGGAACTCGAGTTCTGCAAAAAGTACACCGAAGAAACCGCGGCCCGCGTCATGAAAGCGATGGGCACCAAGGTCGATTATCTCTACGGCACCATGATCGAAGTCCCCCGCGCCGCCGTGACGGCGGATGAATTGGCGAAGGTCGCTCAGTTCTTCAGCTTCGGCACGAATGACCTGACGCAGATGACCTTCGGCTACAGCCGTGACGACGCCGGCTCGTTCCTCCCCGAATACGTCAAGAAAGAAATCCTCGAGCGCGACCCCTTCCAGTCCCTCGACACCGGCGGCGTCGGTAAGCTGATCAAGATGGCCGTCCAACTTGGCCGCAGCGTCCGCCCCGACCTCAAGTGCGGCATCTGCGGCGAACACGGCGGCGACCCCAAGTCCGTCGAATTCTGCCACAGCGTCGGCCTGAATTACGTCAGCTGCTCTCCGTTCCGCGTGCCGATCGCACGCCTGGCCGCAGCTCACGCTGCGATTAAGAATCCGGTCAAAGGAAAGAAGAAGTAACGCAATCGGTTGCTATTTAGTTTTCAACAAAAGCCCACGGCCCGGCCGTGGGCTTTCTTTTTGTCTATGAGTTTTGGGAGTACGGATACTCACAAGGTATATTGCTTTCGCTTGAAGATCACCAATATCAAAGCAACCACAGTCACCGTACCCCTCGAAGCACCCCTGCGCCACGCCAACGGCTGCCACTGGGGCCGCTTCGTCCGCACGATCATCGAAGTCGAAACCGACGAAGGCATCACCGGCCTGGGGGAAATGGGCGGCGGTGGCGAATCCGCGGAAGCCATCTTCCGCGCGATGAATAAATATCTCGTCGGCCACGATCCGGCTCGCCTGGAAGAGATGCGCTTCCGCATCGCTAATCCCACCGCGTCGCTCTACAACAATCGCACGCAAATCCTCGCCGCTCTCGAATTCGCCTGCCTCGATATCTTGGGCAAGAAATGGAATGTGCCAGTCTGCGATATTCTCGGCGGCAGATTGCAGGACCGCGTGCCGTTCGCATCCTATTTATTTTTTCGCTACGGCCAGCACGGCCAAGGCGAAATCCGCACGCCAGAGCAATTAGTCGAATTCGCGCGACAAGCAAAAGCCGAACACGGATTCACTTCCCATAAACTCAAAGGCGGCGTCTTTCATCCGGATTACGAGCTGGAATGCTACCGCGCCGTCGCCGCAGCATTTCCGCAGGATCACGTGCGCTTCGATCCCAATGCTGCCTGGTGCGTCGAGCAAGCCATCCGCTTCAGCCACGCAATCGAAAATTTGAACAACGATTATCTCGAAGACCCCACGTTCGGCCTCAATGGCATGCGGCGCGTGCGCCAAATGACCCGCGTGCCGTTGGCGACCAATACCGTGGTCGTGAATTTCGAGCAGTTAGCAGCCAATGTGCTGGACACCGCCGTCGATGTGATTTTGCTGGATACCACCTTCTGGGGCGGCATTCGCCCCTGCGTGAAAGCCGCCGGTGTGTGCGAAACATTTCAGTTGGGAGTCGCCGTGCATTCTTCCGGCGAACTGGGAATTCAACTAGCCACCATGCTGCACCTCGGCGCGGTCATACCCAATCTCTCCTTCGCTGCCGATGCGCATTACCATCATCTGCGCGATGACATCATCGTCGGCGGAAAGATGAAATATGTGAACGGCGCAATCGAAGTGCCGCACGGCCCAGGGCTGGGAGTCGAACTAGATCGCCAGAAACTCGCCCAATACGCCGAGCTTTATAAAAAGCTGGGATCATATCCCTATGACCAGGACCCGCTCCGGCCTGGGTGGGCGCCGACCATCCCCAATAATCGCTGGGCCGATCCAAATGATACGAGAGAGCCGAAACTGTCATGATCCATCCAGCGCGAAATTTCACCGACCTGACCGACCGTGTCGCAGTAGTCATCGGCGGCACATCCGGCCTGGGCCAGACCATCGCCCTCGGAATGGCCGAAGCCGGCGCGCATGTAATTCCAACCGGGCGTCGAGTCGAGCGAATCGAAGAGACCAGCGCCAAGATCAAAGCCATGGGCCGGCGCTCGCTCGTGCATGCAGCCGATGTCGCCAATCGCCAATCCATCGATCAGTTTCGCGATGCGGTGATTCGAGAATTTGGAACCGTAGATATTCTGGTCAACAGCGCCGGCATCACCCTCAAAAAACCGACTACAGAGATCACCGAAGAAGAATGGAACTCTGTAATCGATACCAATCTGACCGGCATGCTCCGAACCTGCCAGTCATTTCACGAAATCCTCAAAGCCTCCGGCAGAGGCCGAGTGATTAACGTCGCATCCCTCGCCTCCTTCGTGGCATTCCACCAGGTAACCGCCTACGGCGTATCCAAAGCCGGCGTGCTGGCGCTGACGCGCAGTCTGGGCATCGAATGGGCGCGCGATAATATTTGCGTCAACGCGGTCGCCCCCGGCATTTTTCAAACCGATTTGAACAGCGCTTTTCTTAATGGCACCGAGCGCGGCCGGGAATTACTGACACGCACCCCCATGCGCCGTTTCGGCAAAGGCGAAGAACTCATCGGCGCCGCCGTGTTCCTCGCCTCCGATGCCGTGCAATTTATTACCGGCCAGATCATCCCCGTCGATGGCGGATTCCTGGCATCGGGAGTGAATAGTTAATTGCAGATCAATTCCCGCCGCTGCCCAATGGTTTGAGCAAATGCGCGTTAACAGGTTGCACTTCGACCACGCGCTGCGCCGTAAAGATTCGCCCGGTGAGTTCATCACTGAACTCAACGTGCACCGTGATCTCCGCGTGCCTGGGGATTTGTTGATAAGGCAACTCAAACAGGAAATAAGCAGAACGCAGAAACCCAAGCGTCCAGGCTTCTTTGCATTGCAGCGGAGTAATCACCCAATGGCCGACATGGGGATCTTTAGCTTGAGCCAGATCATACGCATCAATCGTATAGGTGCCCGTCGCCTGGATAGGGTTGCCCATGTCATCCAGAGGTGACAAAAAGAGGCGAATGCCTGTCTGCCCATGCCCGTCATGATTCAGATCAGCCCCCGCTGAGAGCCGATTAATATCCAACTCATGCGCCGTAAAGAGTAAATCCAGGCGCGAAAGTGGCAGCGAAGGAAGCGTGGTGGCCGATTGCTGCATCCCAGCAATTTGCGCTGTCAACACATCATTCCGGCGAGCCAGCGTATAAATCTGCTTCTGCTGCGCAGCGTTTTGCTTGCGAAGAGTGATATTGGCTTTATTGGGTGAGGCGCAGCCAATCAGGAAGAGAAGGACGAAGGCGGAAAGACCAACGATGAAGGCGGAAGGAGGAAGGATGAACAGGTACTCTCCCCCCCAAGTCTTTTTTTCAGCCTTCATACTTCAGCCTTGGATTTATTCTTCATCCTTGTCTTCTGCCGCACGGGCGATGGCTTCAGGGGCGCGGAGGAGGACGGAGTCGGCGACGCCGTAGGCGACGGCTTCTTCGGCGAAGAGCCATTTGTTGCGGTCGAAATCGCGGTGGATTGTTTCCGGTGTTTTACCAGTGTAATCGGCCATGAGTTTATAGAGGCGGTCGCGCAGGCGGAGCATGTGAGCGGCTTCGATGCCGAGGTCGGTCGCGGGACCTTGCAGTACGCCGCCGATGAGAGGTTGGTGGAGCATCACCTGGGAATTCTGCAGGACCGAGCGTTTGCCCTTGGTGCCGGCAGCGAGGAGGCAGGCGCCCATGGAGGCGGCCATACCGATGCAGGTGGTTGCGACGTCGCAGCGGAGAAAGTTGATCGTATCGATGATGCCGAAGCCCGCGGAGACGGAGCCGCCGGGTGAATTGACGTAAAGCTGGATGTCGCTTTTGGGATCGTCGTTCGAAAGGAACAGAAGCTGGGCGATGATTGCGTTGGCGGAATCATCTGTGACCGCGCCGCTGAGAATAATGATGCGGTCTTTGAGCAGGCGGGAATAGATATCGTAAGCGCGTTCGCCGCGGCCAGATTTTTCGATGACGATGGGGATAAGTGTGCTCATTTTTGTTAGTTGTTAATTGTTAATCGTCAGTTGTCTTCGCATTTTACAACTAACAACTATCAACTAACCACTATCCTCTTTAAAGTTTATTCGGATTCTGGGGTACCAGATTGGCTGCAGCGTCTTCGCCGAGAACTTCGTCGCAGATGCCGTAAGCGACCGATTCAGCGGCGGAGAAAAATTTATCGCGCTCGGAATCTTCGCGAACGCGCTCGATGGGCTGGCCGGTGCACTTGGCGACGACGTTGAGCAGAGTTTCCTTGGTCTTGAGGATTTCCTCCGCCTGGATTTCGATGTCGGCTGCCTGGCCGTAAACCCCACCGAAGGGCTGGTGGATCATCACCTTGGCGTTAGGGAGGATATAGCGCTTACCTTTTTTACCAGCCATGAACGCGATCGCCCCGCCGGACTCAGCCCGGCCGATGCAGTAAGTCGCCACATCGCAGCTGAGGAATTTCATGATGTCATACATCGCCAGCGTGTCATCGACGACGCCGCCGGGGGAGTTGATGTAGAAATTGATGTCCGCGTCTTTTTTGACGCTCTGCAGATAAAGCATCTGCATGATCACGCGTGCTGCCGAGACGTGATTGATCTCGCCCACGAGGAAGACGATGCGGTTTTCCAGCAGCATCTCTTCGAGAGTCATTTCACGGTAGCGGTTGTAGCCGGAGCCAGCCGCCGCGCCGGGCATCATGAGCGGATTGATAAATGGTAATTGTGCTTTAAGTTCGTGCATCGGAGGGGATGGTATGCAGAGGGGGAAACAGCGTCAATTGACCGCGCCGGTGCCAAGGCGTGAGAAGGGTTTGAAGGGTAAGAACGAAATGCTCAAATAACAAACATCAAAACCCGTGCATCTCCGGCAGTGGCACTTTAGTGCCACTGACAGTTCATCTCGAATATCCAATCATTTGAATTTGATTCTTTCATTTAATGTTCATTATTCCTCGCCGCCGCCCAATCCGTCAGCATCGTCAGTGGCGATTTGCTGAGCAGCGATTCGGCTTCGTGGCCTCGCATCGCGCGGCGGTCGCCATCTTTGGCTTTGGGTAGGATCATGTTCAAAAATCCGTGAGCATCGTTAGTCAGGCCGGGGAAAAGGGCGTTAATTTTGGCGGCGGCTTTGGCCTGAATGCTCAGGACAACGTTGGATTGGCCGTGCATCATGGCATTAATGATTTGCCTGGCAGCACGCTCAGCGGACATGGCGCTGACCGGAAGAGAATCCATCATTTTGAACAGCGCGTATTCGAGTTTGTGATTGCCTTTGACGGTGACATTGCGCGGCGAGCCGGTGCGCATCAAGCCAGGGTAAACCGTGGTAACAAAAATATTTTCGCGCAATAGCTCGGTGCGCATGCCCTGCGAGAAGCCGGTCAGAGCGAATTTGCTCGCAACATACGGGGTCAGATGCGGCACACTGACGAGCCCGCCGATGGAGGAGATGTTAACAATTCGCCCACCGCCAGTTTCGCGCATATCGGATAGCACGGCCAGGGTGGTGTACATCGGACCATAGAAATGCGTGCACATGGCCGTGTCGAAATCCTGGGCATCCATAGTTTGGATCGGCCCAACCACGATAGTGCCGGCGTTATTGATGAGCACGTCGATCGGGCCGAGGGTTTTGCGCACGGAGCAAACCATCAGGTCAACCTGGTTTTGATCGGTGAGATCGCATTGCACGCTAATAACCGTGCCGCCGCGCGCGGCGAGGTCCTGACGGGCGCGTTCGAGATCATCGAGATTGCGGGCGCAGATAGCGACACGAGCACCGCGGCGGACGAGCTGACGGGCAAGGACAAGTCCGAGGCCGCGCGAGCCACCAGTAACGAGAACATTTTTGCCAGCGAGTGAATAAAAGCGTTTGTGGCGAACAACCGCGCGCGCGCCCAAGAATGCACCGGCCAAGCCGCCGAGAAGGAGATAATGGCGTTTCTGCATAATTGCTTTGTAGTCTCAGCGAATAGATGCGCCAACGGAGAAAACGCGATAGGAGATATTTAGCGGCGGTGCAT
>DASXDR010000116.1:0-16240 GCA_036490535.1 Tepidisphaeraceae bacterium
CTGGTCATTTCGGAGTTCATGGCCAGCAACAGCACGGGGATCACGGATCAATATGGCAATCATTCTGACTGGATCGAGATTCATAATGCGGGGAATGCTGATGCGAATCTGGGGGATTATTTCCTGACAGACAATGCGGGGAATCCAGAGGAGTGGCGATTCCCCAACCAGACGCTGGCAGCAGGGGCGTATATCGTGGTTTTCGCCAACGGCATGAACAATGCCGTCGCCGGGCAGGAGCTGGATACGAATTTCAAATTGTCAGCATCGGGGGAGTATCTGGGATTGATCAACGCAGCAGATGATTCGGTGGCGTTTGCGTATTCGCCGAGCTATCCGGTGCAATCTGCGGATATCTCTTATGGGCTATCGGATTCGGATGATCCGAATAGTCCTGAAGTTTATTTCAGCGTGCCGACGCCGGGAGAGCCGAATGCGCTGAGCGTGGCGGAGCCGACTTTTTCGCAGAATGGGACGGCGTTCACGGGGACGCTCATGCTGACGCTGAGCGATTCGACGACGGGGGCGATCATTTTTTATACGACGGATGATTCGAGCCCGGTGGGATCCAATGGGGCAGCATCGAGCACGGCAAAGGTTTATTCGCAGCCGTTGTCAGTCACCGCGAGCACGCCTATCCGGACGTTTGCGATGAATACGGGATACGTCAATAGTCCGGTGACCTCGCAGACGTATGAGCGGGTGGATTCGACCGTGACGAGTGTGCAGAACGAGAATTTGCCAATCATCATCATCGACACCTATGGCGGGACGATGAGCACGGCATCGGGATCGGATATTCCCGGGTCGGCGACGGTGATGAACACCACCGATGGCACGACGAATATTCTGGGGACGGCGGATTATCAGGGCCGGATTGGGATTCATATCCGCGGGAGCACGAGCGAGACGTATCCCAAGCAGCAATATCTGCTGGATATATGGGATGAAAATAATAATGGGAAAAGCGTCTCGCTGCTGGGGATGCCGGCGGATAGCTCGTGGGTGCTGTATGCGCCGTACACGGAACTATCGCTGATGCAGAATCCGCTGGCATATCAGTTGGCCAATGAGATGGGGGAATATGCGAGCCGAACGCAGTTCGTCGAGCTGTATTTGAGCACGGGCGGAAATTCGTATGCGGGGAATACTTCCACGATCAATTACACAAGCAACTACATGGGCGTGTATATCCTGGAAGAGAAAATTCAGATCAACAGCAATCGCGTGAACGTCGATGAAATCTCGGCGAGCAATCCCGGGGGCGGATATATCGTCGATCAGGATCGCTATACGGGGGACAATTATTTTGTCACTAAGACTGAAGGGGTCCACCTGGATTATGATGACCCGGAAACGGATCCAACCATCAGCTCGTCCAATCCCACCGGGAATATCGCCAGCTCATGGGATGCTTTTGAAAGCGCGTTTTTCACCGGCAGCGCGGGGCCTAACCAGCCGTGGGATACGCCGGGAAATGCGAATTACTATGGCAATTACATCAACGTCAGTAGCTTCGTGGATTATTTTCTGCTGGAAGAATTGACGAAGAACACGGATGCGTTCTGGCTTAGCACGTATTACACGAAGGCAGCGGATACGACGGTCAATGGCGTGACCACGCGCGGGCTGATCAGCGCGGGGCCGGTGTGGGATTTTAATCTCTCGCTGGGGGTGACAAATTATCAGGATTCAGCGAATGCATCTGGATGGGATACGTATCAGCTTTCGCCCTACGCCAGCGGCGTGAGCGGGTTTAATCCGCAGGATCCGTATTTTCAGCGGCTGCTCACCGATCCGAATTTTGTGCAGGATCTGGATGATCGGTGGAATCAATTGCGCCAGACGACGCTCTCTGATACCAGCATCGATGCAGACATCCAGGCTGATATCAATTTGCTCTCGGACAATACTGGGTCTTATCCCGTCGGCTTGCACCCCACGGGCACCACGAGCCCGCTCATGCGCAATTTCCAGAAATGGCCCGAGCTGGGCACGTACGTCACCACCGACAGCACGTACGATCCCAACGGAAGCTGGATCAATGATGTGGACATGATGGAGAGCTGGCTGACCGCCCGGATGGACTGGATGGATTCGCAGTTCGCCCCCGCGCCGACGATCACGCCAGGCGGGGATTTTGCAGCACCCGTGACGGTGAGCATGTCGCCAGTCGGCCCGGCTACCACGAGCGATACCGTACTGCTCGCGTCGAATGCCAACTACCACTACATCGCCGCGACCAGCTCCAGCAATTTGAGTGGTTGGTATTTGCCGAGTTACAACTATTCCACTTCCCCCGCCTGGAGTACCGGTAATGCCGGCTTCGGATACAGCACCTCGACCAACGACGTGAATTTCGCTCCCTATATCACCACCAATGTACAGAGCATCATGCTCAATAAAGCCTCGTCTCTGTACCTCCGCACGACATTTACCATTTCCGATCCGTCGGACATTCAGGCTCTTATATTCGAAGCGCAATATGACGACGGATTCGTTCTGTGGATCAACGGCGTCCGTGTAATGGACGCAAATTCGCCTGAGAATATCAACCCCGCTTACAACACCGCCGCCGCCGGATCAGGGAATGACAACCTTGCGATCACTTACCGCTCGTTCGACGTCACTTCTGTAAAACCGTTATTAATTGCCGGCACCAACACCATCGCGATCCAGGTGCTGAATTCTGGCAGCGGCAGCACGGACCTGCTCATGGTGCCGCAATTACTGGCGCGCACCTACGTCTATCCCACTGCTGGCACGATCTATTACACCACCGATGGGACGGATCCCATGAGCGCCAACGGCCAGCCTTCTGCATCGGCGCTGGTGTACAATGGCGCATTTTCTCTCAGCAGCACCTCGGAAATTAAAGCGCGCGTATACAGCCCAGGAACGAGCGATCCATTCAATGCTTACACTGGCCAAAGCACAACCATGCCCTGGGGCGCGCTGACTGATCAGGTTTACAACTTCCAGGCCGACAGCTTGCGCATTACGGAATTGATGTACGACCCGCCTTCCGGCGGCAGCTATAGCGCGCAGGAATACGAATATGTCGAATTGCAGAATGTCAGCAGCGTGCCACTGAATTTAAATGGTTATGCATTTACCAATGGTGTGAGTTTCACCTTCCCGAATGAAACATTGGCGCCCGGCGCATATGCCGTGGTGGTAAAAGACCTCGCTGCTTTCCAGGAACGCTACGGAGATTCCCCCGATGTGCTGGGTGTTTACACCGGCTCCTTCGACAACAGCGGCGAAAAAGTCGAACTCGACGACGGCTTTGGCGACGATGTGGAAGATTTTCATTACCAGCCAACCTGGTATCCCTCCACGACTGGCGGCGGAACATCCCTTGTCGTCGTTGATCCCACTGGCGATACCTCAACCCTCGAAACCGCTGCTGGCTGGGAAGCCAGTGCAACAATCGACGGTTCGCCCGGCTTTGCTAACAGTGATACCACCACGCCCACGCTCGTCTCCTGGAACGTCAACGACGGCGGCGCGAGCAATCCCACCGTTCAATTCAACTTCAACACCTACATCACCTCCGGATCGCCAGGAACATTCACTGTAATCAACGACCAGACCGGCCAAAGCATCGCCACCGCAGGTTATTCCGTGGATGGCGATACGCTCACGATCTCGCTGCCGTCCACACTCGCCAGCGGCGCCTATCAACTTACGCTTCCCGCCGGGGCTGTCGACAATGCTTCTGATATCGCCAACAGCGCCACGACTATCGACACCATTGTGCTGGTTCGCGCCGGGCAAACCTGGGCGCTACCGCCGTCTGAGTCGGGCTTGGTGGTTAACAAGCTGGTCATCGGCTCGGCTGGCACGCTCGATCTCGGCGACAATTCCCTCTCCATCAATTACAGCAACACGCCCGATCCATCGACAACCGTCGCCTCGCTGCTCAGCAGCGGTTATGACAATGGAAAATGGGATGGCGCCGGCATCACCAGCTCCACCGCCGCCGCCGATACAACGGGCACCAGTGGCGTCGGTTTCTATGACGACACCAACACCTCCCAAATTAAAATCGCCCGCAGCTGGAACGGCGATGCCAATCTCGATGGCGTGATCAACCCCGACGATCTCTCCCTGGTCATGCTCGGCCAGGCCACCGGCGGCACGCGCTGGCAGGATGGCAATTTCAATTACGACCCCTACGTCAACGCCGATGATTGGAGCAAATTGATGTACGCAGTTGCGTATTCACAGGATCAGCAGTTCTCACCCACGGCCGTTGTGGCCGACACCAGCATCGCTGCGACTGCCGTCATCTCCAGCGCTTCTGATATTGCGCTGCCCGCAAGCCGGCCGGCTTCTTCCGCTTTCGCGCAAACGCCGATCACGCAAGATGATTTAGCCACGCTGCTCGAGACACAGCAGGATGTGTTTTGACGACGCGCTAAAAAATCAACTGAACCTTTTAGCCCTGGCTGCTGGGCCGGGTTGAGTGCCATTTATTAAGATTCCCTACAGAGATTTTTCCATTGACATACGCACCCCACTGTACTATCGTACTAATACAGTAGATCATGCGAATCGAAGCCGACAGCGCAACGCCCGTGTTTTTGCAGATTGTGGAGGGGATTCGTTCCGCGATCGCGTCGGGAGTTTATCGCCCCGGAGAGATGATCCCATCGGTAAGGCAGCAAGCGGTCGCGAGCCTGGTCAATCCCAATACGGTGCAGCGGGCTTACGAGCAATTGGAGCGCGATGGGCTAGTGGTAAGCCGCATGGGCATGGGGATGGTGGTAGCGGATGATGCGAAGGAAATCGCCCGGCGGGAAATTGATCAGGGGATTCAGGAGATTTTCGCCAAGGGAATCGCCATGGGATGCGCGGCAGGGCTGTCCCAGGCGATGATCGACAAACTTTATCGCCAGGCACGGCGGGAAACGCGAGGTCAGTCATGCAGGAAAATGATTCCGTGATTTCGCTGGAACACTTATCGCGGAAATTCAGCACGAAACTGGCAGTGAATGATCTATCGCTGCAGATTCCGCGCGGAAGTGTTTTCGGTTTCATAGGCCTCAACGGAGCCGGCAAAACCACCGCGATCCGCATGATGGTGGGCTTGCTCAAACCAACAGCAGGAAACATCGTGGTAGCTGGATGCGAAATACCCAAAGAGCGCGATGCGATGAAAAGCCGCGTGGGATACGTGCCGGACCGCCCGACAGTTTATTCGTGGATGCGCGTGGGAGAGGCAATCGATTTTTGCCGCACGTTTTATCCGCGCTGGGACGATGCGCGGATCGCGCAGCTCGTGAAGATGTTCGATCTCGATCTGCGCCAGCGCGTGAAGCATCTCTCCAAAGGAATGGGGGCGAAGTTGTCATTGCTATTGGCTCTGGGGCACGACCCGGAGGTGTTGATTCTGGACGAGCCGATGAGCGGGCTCGATCCCCTGGTGCGCGAAGAATTTCTGGAGGGATTAGTCGCAGCGTCGCCGAGCGAAAGCAGACGGTTTTCTTTTCTTCGCACACATTGGCCGATGTGCAGCGATTGGCAGATTCAGTGGGATTGATGCACGAGGGGAAACTATTGCTGCATAGCCCGATCGATGAATTGCTGGAAAAGACCAAACGAGTACGAGCAGTGCTAAGCGAGGGCGGCGCAATAGCCGCCGCACCGCCGGGAGTGCTGTATCAAAAGAGCGAAGGCCGCGAGTGGATCCTGACATTATCCGATTTCCGCCCGAGCCAACTGGAATTTCTGCGCGGGAAAAATGCCATCGAGCACTTGGATGTGATGGATATGAATCTGGAGGATGTGTTCAAAGATTACGTGCGCGGCCTTCGAAATGAGCGCGGGAAGGAGCCCGTATGAAAAAGCTTGAGCATTTGATGCGAAAGGATTGGCGGGTGAATCGGGCGACGGTGATTGGATTGATGATCGCAATCATATTGCCATATTTCTTCACGTGTGTCGCTTATTTTTGGGATCGCTACACCACAGTAGTGGTCAGGCCCGCTGTTCCAGCTCATTTTGAGGCGGTGCCGGTTGACATCGAAGTCGGAGCGCCGCTCGTTAGCTACCTTCGCACTGCCGCCGTGGCGGGGATGGTATTTGCAGTGCTGGCGGCGGCGGTTTTGGGTGGCGGAGCTTTTGCGCTGGAACGTCGCGAAAAGTCCGCTGATTTTCTGGCGATGCTACCCGTGCGGCGCGAGAAAATCATTGCGAGCAAATTACTGATGGCACTCAGTGTTTTGGCTGCGGCAATGGCTCTCGAGGTGGGCGTCTTATTGTGTTCGGGATTTAGCTGGGAATGGGAGACATTGCCGCAATTGTCACTGGGAATATTTAATTTTGTGGCAGCGGGATTGGTTATGTTCGGGATCGCGTGGTTGATTTCGACATTCCTCAGCAGCACTGCGATCGCCACCTGCGTCGCCATTGTGATTTCGGGATGCATCGCCCTCTCACTGAGCATGATGCTGAACCATCTTTCGACGTACGGCCCGCCCTCCTTTTTGCTCGCGTGCCTGGTAGCTACTACGGGAACATTTTTCATTCTGATTGGAAGCATTTATTACACCCGGAGGGTCGCACCATGAAGGGGGCAGCGATGAAAAAGTTACGAAAGCTGCTGGGCAAGGATTGGCGGCTAAATCGAGTGATCGTGGTGGGGCTACTGTTGGGGGGCGCCGCGCCGTATCTGATCGCGACGGCAGCTTTTTTTTGGGACCGGCACGAATATTGGCTGATGCGCAGCGACATGACGACAGGGGCATACCGATTTGCAGACTATCCAAGCTGGCGGAATTTTCTGGAAAACGCCTCCAGCGTAGCGATGCTGATTACCGCACTTTTTGCAACCATTTTCGGCGGGATTGCCTTTGCCCAGGAACGGCAGGATCGCTCGGCGGAATTCCTGGCGATGATGCCGGCGCGGCGATCGCAAATTATTTATAGCAAATTGTTCGTCTCTGCGGTTTGCGTTCTGGGAGCATTGGCGATTCATGAATGTATTGCAGCGGCGTGTGCTACGCGGCAATCCCATTGGATTAATTTTCTAGTGAGCGATATATCGCAATTTTGGGCCGCCAACATTGGCCTCTTCGGAATTGCGTATCTGTTCTCGACATTCCTGAATAGCCCCGCCATCGCGACGTCGATTTCCATTGGAGTGCTCTGTTTTGTCGAAGCATGTATTGCTGTTTTCGTCGCCATGCCGGGCAATCGAGCCAATGGTATCCTTGCCATTGCGATGACGGCCTATATCGGGGTTGCGGGGATTTTGGTAGGGAGCGTCTATTACGCCCGGCGAGTAGCCCCGTAGCGGTTTACAAGTAGCAGCGGATATGGACGATTTATGCTCATGCCGCTGCTGGAACATTTGCAACTCGCCCTCACGCCCGGACTCGGGCCAATCACGATTGCCCGCCTGATCGAAGCCCTTGGCTCTGCCGAGCGGGCAACGCAGGCGAATGCCGTAGAACTGCAAAGAATTGACGGCGTAGGATCGATCAAGGCGCAGGCGATTGTCAGCAGTCGTCGCGCAGCGCAGGAACAAGCCAAACGAGAAATCGAGCGCGCCGCAGAATTGGGATTTACGATTCTCAGCCGCGACGATCCGACATATCCGCCGATGCTGGCGGCAATCAATGATGCCCCGGTGGTCCTGTATGTGAAGGGAACATTGGAGCCGCGCGATCTGCATGCAGTATCAATAGTCGGGTCGCGAAAATGTTCGCTCTACGGCCGCGAACAATCCGAGCGATTCGCAGCACTACTGGCTGGAGCGGGCGTGACAATTATCTCCGGCGGAGCGCGCGGCATCGATTCCGCCGCCCATCGCGGAGCTTTGCAACATCCACAAGGGCGAACCATCGCCGTCCTGGGGTGTGGTTTGGATATCTGCTATCCGCCAGAGAATGCAGCCCTCTTTGATCAGATCGCGCAGCGCGGCGCTGTGGTATCAGAATATCCCCTCGGCACGCCACCCGCACCCGAAAATTTTCCGCGACGGAATCGCATCATCTCCGGCCTATGCCGCGCGGTGCTCGTGATCGAAGCGGATGTGCGTTCGGGCGCGTTGATCACCGCGAGATTGGCCGCAGACGATCAAAATCGTCCCGTGCTGGCCGTGCCGGGAAGGCTGGATAATCCGCTGTCCGCCGGGCCTCACAAGCTGATCCGCGACGGGGCGACGCTGGCGACTTGTTTGGAAGATATTCTGGAATCGCTCGGGCCGATGCCCGATGCGGTGAGCGAACCAAGTCAGACGATTGCACCAAAAATTCTTCCCGAAACGCCAACGACAATTCCGCCGTCGGCAATTTTTTTGTCCGAATCGCAGCGGCTGGTTCTGGAGCATTTAACCGCCGAGCCAACCCATGTGGATCGTCTGATCGAGCTCACGCAATTATCACCCGGCCAGGTATTGCCGGATTTGACACTGCTGACATTGCGCGGATTGGCCAAACGCCACGATGGCCAGCATTACATCAAGGCCCGTTCAACATGAAACGAAATATTTTCGCGCCGCCTAAACCATTTCATTTCAGCCGCGGCGCGCACTGGATCTGGCTCAGTAAAAATGCCCGCCCATCAAACCAATTCGCCTGCTTCCGCAAGACATTCCACATAGACTCTATCCCGCGCTTGGCAAAGCTGCACATCACCGCCGACGCGCGTTATGAGGTGTACATCAACGGCCAACTTCTCGGCCACGGTCCCGTACGCGCGTGGCCCCGCATCTGGTCGGTAGACGAATATGACATCGCGCCCCTGCTGCGCCCGGGGAAAAATGTCATCGCTGTGATCGTGCTTCATTGGGGTATCAGCACATTCCAATACATCGATTCAGAGCCAGGATTATTAGCTGAGTTAGATTTGGCGGGGCACCGCAAAATTGTCACCGACGGCTCATGGAAATCGCTCGCCCACGCAGGATATGCACATCCAACCCCGCGCATCAGTTGCCAGCAGGGATGGGAAGAACAATTTGATGCGCGCATATCACCGGGTCCAAGTGAAGAATGGGCGCAGGTTGCATTCGACGATTCCGCGTGGCCAAAGGCGATAATTAGTCGCCCCGCCGGCGCGCCGCCGCATGAGATATTCGAGCGCCGCGATATCCCATTTCTCACGCACGATCCCGTATCGCCCGTGCGCATACTGGATACGCATGTCGTTCGCACCGCTCATTACACCTGGTCACTTAATCCGCACGATGTTCTCAACGTCGATGATCGCACCGCCAACCAATTCGCAGCCCACCTGCTCCTGGTCACGCATATCCATTCGCCCTCAGCACAGAAAATTGAACTGCACGATCCACATGGCGGAGCGACCCAGTGGAAACTGAATGGCGCTCCATGCAAATTCGCAGATCATTCCCTGCAATCCACCGATGGGGGCGTAGCGCATATGCGGCTGAAAAAAGGTTGGAATACCCTCATGGCCAAGCCGCCGGAGGGAGGCCATCAGTTCTGGGCAGTGATCAATCTCTGGACACCAAAGCCGATCCAATTTTGTGCTCTTCCCGCAGCGACCAAACAATCCCGACATTGGCTATCCGTCGGCCCATTCGCCGCCGCGCCGCGCGCAACGTCTTGTGATCGCATTTTCGCCATGGCTGACAAGCTTTATCCCAATGCAACCGCCGAGCGATTCGCGCAAATCTGGGAGCGCGGCGTCTTAACGCCCGAGGATTTCCTGGAAAACTTTTGCAAGCCGCTTCCCCCCGAAATGATCTGCACGACCGATATCTTCGCCCTGGGCGCTTCCGAGCGGATCGTCACCACAGAATCGCCAAAAATCGATTCCCCATCGGCACTCCTCAACGAAAACGAAGATTGGACAACCATTTACCCTTCACAGGCCGGCGACGTTCGCTTCCTTCTCGACTTCGGCCGCGAAGTAATCGGCTTCCACGAATTCGAAATCGACGCCCCCGCCGGCGCAATCATCGATTTCCACAACTTCGAATTCATTCAGCGCGATGGCCGAAAAAATCTCGCCGAGGGAATGAATAACAGTTTCCGCCATATCAGTTCCGGTGGCATGCAGCATTATCGCAGCATCGTTCGCCGCGGATTCCGCTATTCATGGATGAGCCTGCGCAATTTCCGATCTCCCGCGCGCATCCGTCTGGTTCGAATTCGCATGAGCACGTATCCATTCACGAACGCCGGCGATTTCGCCTGCTCGGATGATCGCCTCACCGAAATCTGGAAAGCCGGCGTGCATAGCGTGCGCTGCTGCGCCGAAGATACCTACACCGATTGTCCGAGCTACGAGCAGACGCTCTGGGTCGGCGATGCGCGCAATGAAGCGCTCGTGGATCTAATCGCCAATGGCGATTCGCGTTTGAGCAAACGATGCCTCACGCTCACCGGGCGATCCCTGCAAAGATCGCCGATCACAGAAAGCCAGGTGCCCAGCGGGTGGCAGAATATTTTGCCTGCCTGGACATTCCTCTGGATGCGCTGGTGCCAGGAACACTATCTGCACACCGGCGATCAAGAGGCAGCCAGGGAATTGCTGGAATATCTCGACCGAAATTTCCAGGGAATTCGCGCAGCGATCAATCACCTCGGATTATTCCAGATGCACGCCTGGAACCTGTTTGACTGGGCGCCGATGGATACCCCTTCCACGGGGATTGTCACGCACGTCAGTTGCCAGGCAGTACAGGCATTGAACCAATCAGCGGAATTGGCTGAAGTGCTCAACCAGAATTCACGCGCCAAAGAATGGCGCGCCTGCGCCGATCTGCTGACTGCCGCTATTAACGTGCATCTCTGGTCAAAAAAAGATCAAGCATATATCGATTGCATTCGCCCGGATGGATCGCGAAGCCCCGTCTTCAGCCAGCAAACTCACACTGCCGCCTATATCTCCGGCGTGGCCACTGGAAAACGCGCCGAGCGCTGCCGGCAGATTATTCAGAAAGCTCCCAAGAGTTTCGTCCAGGCCGGCTCGCCGTTTTTTATGTTTTTCCTCCTCGAAGCGTTCGTCCAGCAGCGTGATTTCGATGGCTTGATCCACACCATTCGTAATTACTGGGGCAAACAGATCGAAGCCGGCGCGACGACATTTTGGGAGATGTATCACGAGAACGAGCCAAGGCTGACGCGTAGCCACTGCCATGGCTGGTCGGCAGCCCCGGTGGTTTTTCTCACCCAACACGTCCTCGGCATTCAACCCGCTGCTCCCGGCTATAAAAAAGTGCGTATTGCTCCCAACTTTGGCGATCTCCAATGGGCACATGGTCGCGTGCCAACACCGCATGGAGTGATTAGCTGCTCGTGGAAGCGCAATGGAAATGAATTAGAAATTGATATCGATACGCCCCGAAATATTGCCGCGGAAATTTGTCTGCCACAGAATGTGACAATTAAAGAAGCAACGCATGCACATGCGGAACTACGCAAAACCATTCGTACGCGCGGCGGACAATTTCGTCTTACTGCTTCAATCTCTCCACCATCTCCGCGTAAATCTCGTTGATCAATCGCTCGACGTTATAAGTGAATTTCCATTCCGGATAATGCTTTTCAAATTTCCGCACATCGGAAATCCACCAGATGTGATCCCCCGTGCGATTGACCTCGCTATACGTCGTCTTCATCTTCCGCCCGGTGAGCTTCTCGCACATCGTGATGGCTTCCAGCATCGAGCAATTCGAATAGCGCGAGCCACCCATGTTGTAAACTTCGCCGCTGCGCGGCTTCTGATGAAAATGCCAGAAGGCATTAACCAGATCGTACGAATGAATGTTATCGCGGACCTGTTTGCCCTTATAGCCAAAAATGGTGTAGGGCGTATTGGTGATGGCGCACTTCACCAGATACGCCAAAAACCCGTGCAACTGCGCTCCCGAATGTCCTGGCCCGGTCAGACATCCGCCGCGGAAGCAAGCGGTTTTCATATCGAAATACCGCCCATATTCCTGCACCATCACGTCAGCAGCGACTTTGGACGCGCCAAAGACCGAGTGCGTGGTCTGATCAATGCTCATCGTCTCATCAATCCCGTGCTTGCCATACGGATGCTCCATCGAACATTCCCATCGCGTGGCCTGCTCAATCAGCGGCAACTGGTTCGGCGTATCGCCATACACCTTGTTCGTACTCGTAAAAATAAACGTTGCTTCCGGACAAAACTTCCGCGTGGTTTCCAGCACATTCAGCGTGCCAACCGCGTTCACCCCAAAATCCGTATAAGGCTCCCGCGCCGCCCAATCATGCGACGGCTGAGCCGCGGTATGCACCACGATGGAAATATTCTTGCCATATTTCCCCCAGATTTTTTCCAGCGCCGCCGCATCACGAATATCGGCATCATGATGCGAATAATTTTTCAACTCCCCCTCTAATCGCTTTCGGCTCCAACTGGTCGACGCCTCTTCCCCAAAAAAATACTTGCGCATGTCATTGTCGATACCGACAACATCAAAGCCTTTATTGGAAAAGAATCGCACGGTCTGTGCGCCGATCAATCCTGCTGAACCCGTAACAACTGCAATTGCCATAGTCCCGCCAGTATACCAAAATTATAACCACAAAATGACATCCACTTATTGGTGTAAACTCTTGTATGAGGCCAACTGATTCGCGAAGATAAATATCTGCAAAGCATCTTTCTCATTGCATATAAAATGTCGCTTCGTACGTAAAATTGATTGTCAGATAATCTAAACATGTCCCCGGCATCATTACTTCAAGATAATCCCGCCTCAATTCAGCGGCCTCGCCGAATCGCCTGGTGCGTTATTTTTATCTGGGCATTTTTCCTGTTCGTTCCGTTTGACGCCTTCGTGGTTCCTACCGGGATGTTGGATCGTGCCTGGATGCTTGCTCTTCATGCCGAGCACGCCAACGGAGCGCGATTTGGAAGGGACATCATTTTCACGTATGGCCCTGCGGGCTTTCTTTTATCGCCAGTGTACTTTCCCGCTACCTACGCGATCATGCTTTTTTGGCGGGCGCTGCTGATAATCATTCCATTCGGCTGTTTTTTACAAATCCTTCGCCAATGCAATTTATCCACTCACCTGCCAGGTGAGCCGGGCCGTCCCCGGCACGAAATTCTAGCGCGATACTCGATACCGGCTCTGATCACACTCGCTCTCTGCCTCTCCTGCGATCGCATGGAATGGAATCAAGATCCCCTTCCGGTTGCTCTGGCGACGATTATTCTGGTGCTCTATTTTTTTCTTCCGCGCAAGTCGATTTTTCTTACTTGCACGACATTAGTGGCATTGCTGGTTTTGGGTATCGCCAAACAAAGTTATTTGGGCCTCGCAGCCCTCATCGTGGCAGCAATATTCCTCGACTGCGTTTTTCGTCGCGATCTCAAAGATATTCTGTACATCGGCGTCGCTGTAATAATCGGATGGTGGCTGGGATGGTGCGTCATCGGAGGCCAACATTGCCGCGACTTTTTTCATTTTCTGGCTGTATCAAGCACAGTCGCGCGCAGTTATCTCGAAGCGATGGCCTATAGCGGCCGTCCTATCAGCGCGCAAAGTACGCGAATTCTCAAACCCCGCTTGGAAGCCTTATTAATTGCCGCCTTCGCCGCCAACTGTCTCCTGGTTGCCATTGCTGCCGTGGCCACTGAATTTCGCATGTCACGGCAGCGATGGATCGCTAATGGTGTGCTGATCCTGCTCATCGCATTTATCTTTAAAGTAGGCTGCATTCGTCCCGATGTCGCCCACACCGGCTCCGGGGCTGCAGCGATGCTTTGCCTGATTCTAATCTGCGCCGTGCCCCTTAAATGGTTGGAAGGAAAATTTGCTCGGCTGCTCATTATTGTTCCAGGCCTGTTTTTCCTTGCATTGTTTCTCGCTTCTGCCAGCAGATCCCGATTGGTAATTGATCGAACTTATCCCGTATTCTTATTCCAGGAAACTGCCTCCAGTGTTCACGCGGCTGCCATGTTTTTACGCCATGGCGATCAGTGGCAACGTCCGCGTTTTGACGCAGCACTTGATGAAGCTCGGACATCTGTTTCGCCGTTCCCTCCGGGCGGACACGTGGAGGTTTATCCATCCGATCTCATGCTGGCTTTGGCACTATCGCATCCTTTTATTCCTCGTCCTGCCTTGCAAAGTTACGCCGCCTTCGATTCGTTGGTCGAAACTGCCGACGCTGATTATCTCCGAAGTGCCGCTGCACCACAGCGAATACTTTTTCATATTGATCCTACCGATGGCAGGTTCCCCGCAACGGACGACGCCCTCTCCTGGCCGGTTCTGCTCTCCCGTTACCGCTACATCGGACTCGCTGGAGATTATTTTGCTTTTGCACAACGTCCCAATTCGCTCGCTTTGACCCGGACGCTACTCGCACACCAAAACGCCGTGTTCACTCAATGGGTCACTCTTCCCTCTGATCCCGCACTGCTCTGGGCGAAACTGACGATCAAGCAATCACTTTGGGGCCAGGCATTGACCAATTTTGCTCATGCGTCCTCTCCGCTGCTCGAGATTCGCATTTCAAATGGCGCGGTGCTGCAGTACCGCCTCAATCGGGAGCAGGCGGGATGTGGCTTTCTCATTTCCCCTTTTATCTCGACCAATGACGATTTTCTCTCCCTGATCCACCTCGTTCAATCTCCTCGGACTCGCTCCGGGGCAAACCAGGTTATCTCTTTCCGTCTTGTTACTGCCGACCGATTGGACGGAGCAGAGTTTTCGCCACGTTTTGATGTCGAACTTTATAGCCTTGCTTTTTCCAGTCCCAAATCGCCCTGAACTCCATCTAGCCAGCCAATAATTGTTTTTTTCGAGTTCCTATGGAGATTTTCCTGTTTCCCTGCAAAAATGGCTTCTTACTATGATTGACCTCAAAGACCTGCGTGAAAATCCCGACAAGTACCGCCGCGGCGCGGAGTTGAAAAACATTTCGGTGGACATCGCCGCCATTCTCGATCTGGATGCCCAGCGATTGGCCGCGCAGCAGGAATTTGAGCGCCTGCGCTCGGAACAGAATAAGGCCAGCCAGGAGATTGGACGGCTGAAAGATCCGGAGCAGAAGAAAGCGGCCGTGGCGCGGATGGGGGAATTAAAAGGGCAAGTCAAAGCTGCGGAGGAAAAGGCCAAGGCCGCTGAGGCGAAGGTGATGCCGCTACTCCTTCAAGTTCCACAAGTCCCCGATGCCGATGTTCCCGTCGGTAAAGACGCCGCTCAGAATATCATTCAGCGCAAGTGGGGCGAGCCGCGCAAGTTTGAATTCAAACCGAAAACACACATTGAACTGGGCGAATCTCTGGGTCTGTTCGACACCGCGCGCGGCGTAAAGCTGGCTGGTTCACGCTCTTATTTTCTCGTCGGTGCTGGCGCTGAGCTCCACAACGCCGTCCTGCGCATGGCGATGGACCTGATGACCCGCGAGCACGGCTTCACGGCCATGAGTGTGCCGGTTCTCGTGCGCGAAGAAGCCATGCGCGGCACTGGATTTTTCCCCGCTGGCAAAGAGCAGTCATATCACGTGCAGGACGAAATCGTGGACGGCGAGCAGCGCTACCTCTATCTCACCGGTACCGGCGAAGTAGGCCTGACCGCTTTCCACATGGACGACACTTTGGACGAAGCCGAGCTTCCCAAAAAATACACGACAGTCAGCACCTGTTTCCGCCGCGAGGCCGGCACGTATGGCAAAGATACCGCCGGCATCTACCGCATTCATCAGTTCGATAAATGCGAGCAAGTGGTCATTTGCAAAAATGATATCGAAGAAAGCCGCAAATGGCACACGACCATGCTCGGCTACTCCGAACAATTATTGCAGCGCCTCGGCCTACCCTATCGCGTCATCCAATGCTGCACTGGCGACATCGGCGTCAAAAACGCTGCAATGTATGACCTGGAAACCTTCATGCCGAGTCGCGTGCAAAATGGAGATATCGAAACCGGTTATGGCGAAACCCACTCCGCGAGCCGCCTGTATGAATTCCAGGCCCGGCGATTGAATCTGCGTTACAAAGATAAAGATGGCAAGGTGCGGTTTTGCCACACGCTGAATAACACCGTCGTCGCCAGCCCGCGCATTTTGATTCCTATCCTGGAGAATTATCAGAATGCCGATGGCAGCGTAACGGTGCCGGATGCGCTGCGAGGATATATGAATGGGCGGGAGCGCATTGGGAACGAAAAATAATTTTGCTTCGTTCTCGTCGAGGGAGTATTACGCCGATTTCCGTAACGGCCGCACGCGTTCAGCAGTCGCTGCATCAACTTGGCTTAATTCCCAGTTCTTCT
>DASXDR010000120.1:0-14929 GCA_036490535.1 Tepidisphaeraceae bacterium
CGGCTCAATCTTTTTCCACTGCTCATCCGTGAGTTCAGAATCGTGTCGTGACATGAAAAAGACTCCTTTCCATGTCACATTTAATCATAACTGTTTCCATTGCGCGAATTTATCGTGCGATAGGTTTTGAAACAGGTTCTAACTATTTCGCATCGCTACCACGCGTTTTGGCGTCACCACATAAATCCTCCGCCCCTCGCCCGGCGAAATCGTATACCCCCCCGTGAATGTTCCAAACGATGGCAGAATCAAACAATTTCCCTCGCATATAAAACACGGCACATTCACTACGGACCCATCATAATCGGGCAGAAAAACCGTCGGATGCACGTGCCCAGCCAGCGTCGGGCGTTCTGCGCTTCGTGGCGGGGCATGACAAAATACAAATCCATCCTCTTCAGTCGTTTCCTCGCAAATCTCCATCTCCCAATGCAGCGGCACCGTTCCTGAACTGCGATCATGATTGCCGCGCACCAAAACCATGCGCGTTTGCGGATGCAGCTTCCGCCAGCGCGCAATGCACTCGACCAGTTCCGGATGCTTAGTTAATCGCGCATGCAAAAGATCGCCGAGGATCATCAGTCGCTCCGCTTCCGTGCGCCGCACCAGTTCACTTAACCGCTTTAAATCTCGATCCGTCCCCCCCGACGGTACCGGCACGCCCATCGCCCTGAACGTGGCGTCTTTCCCGCAATGCACATCCGCCACGAGCAGTGTTCTGCGGCTTGCCCACCAGATGGCTTTCTCCGGCAGCAATTCTAATTGCTCGCCACCAAATTCAATTATCAGCGGTCGACTTTGTGACTCCATCACGACGATATCTTACGCAGGCGCAATAGCCGGGGGTCAACGACCCCCGGAATTCCGCGCGTTTCCGGGACTCGTTGAGTCCCGGCTATTGGTTGTAGGTTTCCATATTCATCCCCGCCGCTTCTTCGAGTTGCCTGGCTAACCGTTCAATACGATCTTCCGCTTGCTCAAAACGCAATCGCATGGATGCGATGCGCTCTGCCCATAATGGAAATGCCAGCGGCGACAGCCTTTCCGTCCGAACGAATACAAATTGCTCGACCGCAATTTTCTCCAATCCTTCCCGCAGGCGCGAAAACTCAAGTTGTCTTTCTAACACTTCTCGCCGGGCCTGATCCAGCAGCAAACTTCCCGGATCAAATTCCTTAAACACGTCATAAAACAGACTGCTCGACGCCTGCAATTGCCGCGTGCTGCGATGTGCCCCCGGTCGCATGGGCACCAGCAAGCCAGCAATCCGGGCAATTTCGCGAAAATGCCGTTTGGCCAATTCGCTGCTGTTCACGCACGCAAGAATGTCTTCGATCAGATTGATCGGCGAGAGAATTTGCCGCCAGTGGGTTTCATCCAAATCGATTGGATTCGGCGAGAGCAGCTCGATGCCATAATCGTTAAACGTCGCCGTTACGGGCGAAATTCCCACGCGCGAAAGCCGAAATGCGATCAGCGCTGCCAATCCTTCATGCACCAATCTCCCTTGGAACAGATAGAGATAATTCACATACCCATCGCGCGTTTTGGTCGATTCGTGCATCGCTTCGTGCAGGCGCGGAATGCGCGACCATTTGGCCTGCAATTCAAGCAGCGGGCGCACGTGCTGCATTTCATTGTCGACATAGATTCCCCTCGCTGCTTCATCCAGACGCAAACGCATTGCCGCTGCCAGGCTGCTGGACATTGGAAGCCGCCCGCCCATCCAGCGCGGCACGATTCCGCTTTTGCGCTTGGCCGTGCGCACGTGCGCCACCATGTCATGCACGCGGATGAATTCCAGGACCCTGCCTGCGAAGGTGAATACATCTCCGGGTTTGAGCTTGGCGATGAACGATTCTTCAACCGCACCCAGCCTCTTCCCGCCGGGGAATTGCACAGCCACGCTGCCATCGGATGCGATGGTGCCAATATTCATGCGGTGCATTCTGGCAAGTTGATTGCTGGCAACCGTCCATTGATGGGTCAGCGGATCTTTGCGAATCCGCGCAAATTGCGGATAAGCAGTCAGGGTGGGGCCGCCGCGCTGGGCGAAATCCATCACCCATTGCCACTGTTCGTCGCTCATCTCTGCAAAGGCGTGCGTAGTACGCACTTCCTGGCACAGCTGTTCAGCGATAAACCCATCGCCTGCAGCGAGGGTTACGACGTGCTGCGCCAGCACATCCAGCGCTATCGTCACGGGATAGCGCGGCTCGACATCACGATTCTTCACCGCGTGGCGGGCAGCGGAGAATTCCACGATCTCGATGGCTTGCGTGGGCACGCAGACAATTTTGCTCTCGGCGCCGGGCCGATGTCCGCTGCGGCCGGCACGTTGAATTGTACGGCCGATGCTCTTGGGGCTGCCGATCTGAATCACCTGGTCCACGGGCCAGAAATCCACGCCGAGATCGAGGCTGGAAGTGCAGACAGCCGCCTTGAGCGTTCCTTCGCGCAGCATCTGTTCGATCCGGCCGCGCAGCGCGCGATCAATCGAACCGTGATGTACCGCGATTTTGCCGACCCAGTCGGAGCGATGTTGCAGCAGCGCCTTGAACCACAATTCAGATTGCGATCGCGTGTTGGTGAATACCAGCGTCGTACCGGCCTGGTCGATTTGTTTCGCGACCGCGTCGGTGAGCCGCAAACCCAGATGCCCTGCCCAGGGAAATCGCTCGATGGTGTCGGGCAAAATGCTCTGGAGTTTTATTTCCTTATCGTCGGGCGCGCTGATGCGCACCATCTGATCCGCCATTCCCGGGCCAGCCAAGGTTGCCGCTGCCTGATCGATATTACCGATCGTCGCGCTCACGCCCCAGACGCGCAAGGTGGGGCACAGCGTGCGCAGATGTGCTATTGCCAATTCCGTCTGCACGCCGCGTTTACTGCCCATGAGTTCATGCCATTCATCCACAACCACCGCTCGAAGCGATGCGAAGCGCTCGCGCTGCTCGGGATAAGAAAGCAGCAGCGATAAACTTTCTGGCGTCGTCACCAACACGGTCGGCAATCGCTCCTTCTGCTTCTTCCGCATCGAAGCCGAGGTGTCGGACGTGCGAAGTTCCACACTCCAATTCAATTCCAAACCGGCGATGGCGACGGAGAGAGATTCGACGGTGTCCGCAGCTAATGCGCGCAATGGCGTGATCCAGAGAACGGTAAGCAGCTCGGTGCGTCCCCGTGCGTTCTTTTCCCTCCCCTTGTACTCAGAGGGAGGGGTAGGGAGGGGGTTGGAATTTAACGCTGAACGTTGAACGCAGAACGCTGAAGAAGAACCCCCAACCCTGCCCTCCCCCTGAGTACAAGGGGAGGGAGGTAATGTGCTTGGGTATGATTTACTTGGCGTTTGATCGATGCTCTCGATCATCGGCCCGAGCGCGACCGCGAGCGTTTTGCCGGCGCCGGTGGGGGCTTGGATTAGACCACTTTTACCCGACAGATAGGCTTCCCAGGCTTGTTGTTGAAATGCAAATGGCGCGATTCCTCGTTGCTTAAACCATTCCAGGACGCGCGAAATGCCCGTAAGAGCTGGACCGTCCTCGGGGCGGGAGTTTGGGGCGGGGACGCCCCGGCTCTTCTTCGAAATAGCGCGAACTGTCTTAGGCATGTCTTCTCTCCGACACTTCCAAAAGTTCGCGCAAGGAGTTGAGGGTGTCGGCTTCGCCGGGTTTTTTGTCCGCGCGCTCGCGCAGCATGCGCGGAAAGCGCACGGCAATGCCCGATTTATGCCGGGTGGATTTTTGAATCGCTTCAAATCCCAGTTCGAAAACCCGCACCGGCTCGACCCTATGCACGGGGCCAAATCGCTCGAGTGTGTGCCGCCTCACCCAGCCATCCAGCTCGAGAATTTCCTGATCGGTCAATCCGGAATACGCCTTGGCAAACGGCACCAATTCCCCCGCATCATTCCGCACGCCAAAGGTGTAATCCGTCAGCAAGCCGGCGCGCCGCCCGTGCCCGGATTGCGCGGCGAGCAGCACGCAATCGACCGTGTAGGGCTGCACTTTTAATTTCCACCACAACCCTGTTGGCCTGCCCGCCTGATAAGGCGAAGACAGCTTTTTCAACATCAACCCTTCAACCGCCCGGTCGCGCGATTGGCCGAGCATCTCTTCCAGATCATTCCAGGATTCAGCCGTCGCGGGATGTGAGATGCGAATGAGTGATCGCGGGCCCAATTGTTCGATCAATTTCGCTAATTGTGCTCGCCGCTCGCTGAGCGGTAAGCTGCGAATATCCTCCCCCTCATATTCCAGCAGATCAAACGCGATAAACCCCACCGGCACCTCGGGCCAAAAACTCATCTCGACATTCTTGCGATTAATCCGCCGCTGCAATTTCGCAAACGGCATGGGGCGCTCCGAGCCTTCTTCTATCGCCACGACCTCTCCATCGAGAACCGTGCCGTCAGGCAATGACATCGCCGCATGAACGATTTCCGGAAACCCGCTCGTCACCAGCTCATCCCCACGCGACCAGAGAATTGCCTGCCCTTCCCGGCGAATAATCTGCGCCCGAATCCCATCCCATTTCCATTCCAAAAGCCAATCACTGATTTCGCCGAGCGATTCCGGTTTGTCAGCCAACGGATGCGCTAACATAAACGGATAAGGCATGGCCGCATCTTTTTCTTCTCCCGCTTCACTGGTGGGTGCTAGAAATTTGCGCATCGTCTCCGCGGTTGGCTTCCAATTCCCCGCCAATCGATGCGCCATGATTTGCGCATCCACGCCCGCCGCCTGCGCCAGGGCATTGATCACCAACTGCCGTGATGCCCCGATACGAAACTCGCGGCTGAGCAATTTATGAAACACCAATTTCTGCGGGATGCTCAGCACCTTCCAGGCTGCCAGGATTGCTTCGCGCTGCTGGTTCTCGCTCATCATCCCCAGCGGCTTGAGGGTCTGTTCAATCATCTCATGCAGCGCCGGCGCTGCTGTGTTGTTCTCACTTCCTGGCAAGATCAGCGATAGTGTTTCCGATAAGTCTCCGACGAACGTGTAGCACTCATCCACCATCCAGGCTGGATATCCCGAAACCTCCGAGGCCCAATCGCGCATTTGCCGAAACGAAACCGTGCGGCCGATTTTTTTCCCCGTCAAAAGATAAACCGCCCAGATTGCATCCTCCGGCGGGGCCGAGCGAAAATAATCTACCATCGCGGCCAATTTTTCGTTGGTGCGCGTGGTCTGGTCCATTTTCAGATAAAGGTCTGTGAATCGCTGCATGGCGTCCTTGGCGCGGTGCTTCGCACACGCCGCTAAATATGGCATTCATTAATTAGCGGCGGTGTGTGGCACCGCGTTGTTCTCGTCGCTTTCTTCCTCTTCTCCCTCATTCTTAAATCGCGTCTCGAACGCATCCGCTTCCATGCCGCGTTCACGTAAATATTTCGCCACGGGTTGCGTGTAGCCGTGCGTCAAAATGATTCTGCTCGCTTCGGTCTCCCGAATCGTCTGCATCAGGGCCGGCCAATCGACATGATCGGACAACACAAACCCTCTGTCCGCAGAGCGCCGCCGGCGAATGCCGCGCACCTGCATCCACCCCGAAGCAATTCCATCCGACACCGGCAAAAATTTCCGAATCCACGTTCCGCCCAGGGCCGAATCCGGCGCAATCACCATCGCTTTGCCCCGATATTTTTTAGCATTCTCCGCGGTAGCATGTTCAGTGGCTGGCAACTCCACGCCGCTTTGCCGGTACGCCTCAACCATCCCCAGCATCGAGCCGTGCAACAAGATGGGCGCGATCGACGCATCCAGTTGAGATAGCACTCGCTGCGCTTTGCCCAGGCAATAGGCGATGATCAAACTGGTTTTCCCCTCCGCCACATTCCCCTGCCACCATTGATTGATCGCATCATGCACTTCCGCCGGCTCTTGCCAGCGAAAGATCGGCAGCCCGAAAGTGCACTCGCTGATCAGCGTGTGGCATTTGACCAGCTCAAATGCCCGGCATGTCTTATCCGCTTGCCGTTTGTAATCCCCCGTAAAAACCCAAATCTCGCCTTGGTATTCGACGCGAACCTGCGACGACCCCAGCACATGTCCTGCCGGATGCAACGAAACTTTCACTCCATTGAGATCAACCGCTTCGCCATATTCCACCGTATCGATTTTCGCGTCTGCTCCCATCCGCTTTTGCAATACATGCACGCCTTCGCGAGCGGTCAGATATCTCCGCGCCCCTGGCCGCGCATGATCCGAATGCGCATGAGTGGTGATGGTGCGCTCCACAGGTTTCCACGCATCGATATAGAAATCGCCAGCCGCGCAGTAAAGGCCGCGCTCGGTATTGGTGATCAACTCACTGCCCATGGAAGTAATACGAATAATAGGAGCGAAAGCCCATCATTTCGTAGCGAGCTGAGCCGGGTATAATTCAGGCGTGCTACGACGAAACTTACTAGAAGCTGTTTCAAAATCGATCGTATGCAATGTAGCATGGGCGTGTCGCTGCCATGTGCAAATGATCGGTGTAGAGGGGGCGTCAGCTGCCAAATAAAAAAACGGCGGCTGAAGCCGCCCCTACAAGAAGGGCGGGGCATAATCTTTTGGAGACGCCCGTGCTACGGGTTTTGAAACTGATTCCGGCGATTGTTGTTTTGTGCATGGTTGGGTGTACTGCTTTACCCGGCCATAAAATCTCCAGCTTCCGCGGCCAATATAATTTTCTTTCTAACTTTTACCCCGCTACCGTGGAATTCGAAGGGCTGACCTATCCCGATGTCGAGCATGCGTATCAATCGGCGAAAACTCTGGACATGAATTTGCGGCGGCGCATCGCTGCTCTACCGACTCCAGCCGAAGCAAAAAAAGTCGGCGAGTCTTTTCCGCCGCGCCGCGATTGGCTCCAGATCAAATACCAAGTGATGCTCACCTGCGTGCGGTATAAATTTTTCCATCACCCTGAATTGGCGCAACAGCTTTTAGCGACCGATCACATTTATCTGGAAGAAGGAAATACCTGGCACGACCAAATCTGGGGCGTGTATCAGGGCCACGGCACCAACTGGCTCGGCAAAATCCTCATGCAGGTGCGCCACGAACTCCGTTCCAGCTCACCCCACCAGCGCCACGCTGCAGCATAGCTGCAGAATCATTCCTCTTTGTTTTTCGTCGGCTGATGATCTTTCACATACTCATTCACGCTCTTCGCCAGCGTCACAAAATCCGAAGGCACCATCAAAATACACGTGCTGTTATTCTCCGCCCCCACCTCGGAAATCATCTGCATGCGCCGCAGCTCCAGCGCTGCGGGATTATTCGCCATCTGCTGCGAAGCTTGCGCCAGTTTCAGCGAGGCCTCCAATTCCGCCTCGGCTTTGATAATTCGCGCCCGTTTTTCGCGGATCGCTTGCGCCTGCATGGCCATTACTTCCTGCATGGCCTCAGGCAGCTCGACATCCTTCATTTCAAATTGATCCACGTCCATGCCCCAGCGCTGGATGGATTCGCCAATATATTTCTGCAGGATAGCGTTGATCTTATCGCGCGACTGGAGGACTTCGTCGAGGTCGTGCTGCCCGATGACATTGCGCAGGCTCGTTAATGCCAATTGATAAATCGCTGCGCTGGGGTCGCGCACCTCAATGACGGATTTGGCTGGATCGCTGATGCGATACCACAGAACCGCGTTGACTTTAATCGTCACGCTATCGCGCGTAATCGTTTCCTGCTGTTCCGCCGAAACGGTCCGCACGCGCATGTCGATCTTCCGCGACGATTCAATGCCAAGCGGTATGATCCAGTAAATTCCTGGCCCCCTCAAACCTGTATAACGGCCGAGGCGGAAGATGACTCCGCGCTCATATTCCCAGGCGATACGAATGCCGGTAAGCAGTATAAAAATGACAACCAGTAAAACGATAACGCCCGCGGGAATTTCCATATTGTTGACCCTTTAGTCCTCAACTATGCACTTGTCATTTCCGGGAATCAAGTGATTTCCTTAATACGGGCACATTTCCCGAACCCTGCGCGATTTGTTATGAAGTGTTTTGCAATGCCCGCCATTTTCACCAGCGCACGACGGTTTACCGGCGAAATTATGGACTCGCTGGACCTTTCGGCGGCGGAGCATGTTGAGGCGCTGGCCGGCCTGAAACGCATCAATAAAATTTCTTCTGTATTTCGGCAGATTGCTCGACCGATTCTTCGCTATGCCCGAGCGCATCATCTGGAGCATCTCTCGCTCATGGACATTGCATGCGGCGGCGGAGATGTGCCGATCGCCTTGGCGGGGGAACTTTCTCGACATGGGATTCGCGTTGATCTAATGCTGCTGGACCGAAGCGCCACCGCATTGGCACAGGCTGGCGCGCTCGCAAAGCAATCGGGGATTTCCTGCCAGCTTTTTGAGCGCGATGCGAATGATCTGAAAAATCTTGAACCCGCAGATGTCGTGACCAATAGCCTTTTTCTGCACCATCTTGAACAATCCGGAGCGGTAATCGACTTTCTGAGTAGTGTAAAAAATCTAGCGCGGCATATGGTAGTAATCAGCGATCTGCGTCGCTCGTCGCTCGGCTTGGCAGCGGCGTGGGTTGGCTGCCGCATCTTGAGCCGGAGCTACATTGTCCATAATGATGGGCCTGCGAGCGTGCGCGCCGCGTGGACACTCGATGAATTGCGGCAATTGGCAATGCGGGCAGGCATGAGCCGGGCCGAAGTACATGCGTCCAGGCCTTGGCGAATGTTGCTGGTTGCCGAATCACAGGATCGTGCAGGATGAGCAGTTTTGAAAATATTCTCGCTGAACAGCGCCCATGGGATGCTCTCATCGTCGGCGCGGGTCCAGCGGGAAGTGTTTCCGCTGCTTTGTTGGCTGAAGCGGGCTGGCGTGTGTTGCTGGTGGAGAAATCCGCGTGGCCGCGCGAGAAGGTTTGCGGCGGTTGTCTCAATGCCGGCGCGATTGCCTTGCTCAAATCGCACGGTCTTGCTGCAGCGATGAATCGCAGCCAAAGCATAGAGCGAGCAATTTGGCGTTGTGGCTCGCAAAATATCGAAGTGCGCGTTCCCGGTGTTGCAATGTGCCGCATGCAGTTCGATGCCGCATTGGTACAATCAGCCATTGAGCGTGGCTGCGCTTTTCTTCCCGCGACGGGCACACATCTTCTTCCGCGACTCGATAGCAATTATCGCACAGTTGAATTAACGCACGCAGGGGTGACCTGCTCGATTCGCACAAAGATTGTGCTGGCCTGCGATGGCATTAGTGGAACGCTGCTGAAAAATGAACCCTGGACAAAATGGCACGTGGGTCGCAACGCATGGATCGGTGTCGCTGCAACGCAAGTAATGGAGCACGATTTCGTATCGGAGGCGATTCATATGCACATCGGCTCCGGCGGCTATGTCGGGATTGTGAATCTGCCCGACGGGAGGATTCATCTAGCTGCTGCGCTCGATCCGCGCGCGTGCCGTCAAAATCACACTGCTGCAGCATTGATTCAAGATATTCTTAAATCCTGCCGGGTGAATTGGACCGATCTCGCTGATACCCATCTGCAAGGCACGCCAACCTTGACGCGGCAGCGCACCTGCGTGGCAAATGATCGCGTGCTGGTTGTCGGAGATGCCTGTGGATATATCGAGCCTTTCACTGGCGAAGGAATGGCCTGGGCCATCCGAGGCGCAATTGCAGTTGCTGATATGCTCATCGCAGCGGATGGATGGGCGGACGATATGCCGCTGCGATGGGAGCAGGTGTATCGAAGCCAGATACAGCGCAGGCAGCGATGGTGCCGCATGTTGCGGCCTTTGGTGCATTATCCTGCCGTGGCTCGGTGCGGAATCGCTGCCGCTAGTTGGTTGCCGCAAATCGGAAATTTCCTGGCTGGCAGGATAAACGAATCCAACGCAATTGCTTCGGCACATTTATCCAGGGCTTCGGGATGACTCTTCCAGCGATCGATTTATTTTCGCGAAGTCCTGCTCAGGTGCGTAGCTGTTTACTTGGCATTGGCGTCGCTACGCCGCAGGCGGTCGAGCAGGAAAAATTATTGCAATTGGCGCTCAAGGTGAGCTGTGCTGATGCCGCCCAGGCGGCGTGGCTCAGGCGCGTTTTCCGCTCTAGTGGTGTGGAACGACGCGGGACGGTGTTGGCAGATTCTGTGAATGATTTTTATCCGCACGCAGAATCCCAAGCTGATAAAGGCCCTACTACGCACGCGCGCATGCAGCGTTACGCCGAGGAAGCGCCGCGTCTGGCAGCCCGGGCTTCACGCCTTGCATTGGTTGACTCGCACACTTCGCCATCGGATATCACTCACCTGCTCACGGCTTCGTGCACCGGCTTCATGGCGCCCGGACTAGATTGTGCTTTGATCGAATCGCTCGGATTAAAGCCCAGTGTCCGCCGATTGCACATTGGGTTTATGGGTTGCCACGCCGCCTTTAATTTGCTCGCCGCGGCGCGCGATGCATTCGCCGCAGACCCTGCCGCCAGAATTTTGATCTGCTGCACGGAGCTTTGTTCGCTGCATCTGGCCTACGGCTGGGATCCTGGCAAATTGATTGCTAATGCGCTCTTCGCCGATGGCGCCGCCGCGGCCGTGATGGGAACAAACACAGATACGGTTGTGGCTTTTCCGGAATTGATTGACTCTTCCAGCCTGTTATTACCGGAATGCGCCGACGCGATGACTTGGCGGATTGGCGATCACGGATTTGAGATGACCCTTTCACCCGGCGTGCCGAGTCCCATCCGCCAACACCTTCGCTCCTGGTGTGAAGAGTTTCTAGCATCCCATGATTTAAAGATTGCTGACATTGCTGCGTGGGCGATTCATCCAGGCGGACCAAAAATTCTGGATGCGGTCGGAGCGGCACTGAATCTTCCCGAAGCATCGTTGGCCGCCTCGCGCGAAATTCTTGCTTCGCATGGCAATATGTCTTCTGCGACCATCCTCTTCATCCTGCAAAAAATCTTCTCGCAAAATCTTTCCGGACCTTGCCTGGCCATAGGCCTCGGGCCGGGGTTGATGGTGGAGGGGTTGCTGTTTAATTTTTGATGAGCTTCGGTACGAAAATGCTATTCCATATGGTTGCTGAAGCGACCATGCCAGTAGGTTAGGTTAGTGCCGCTAGCTGCTGCACAATCGCTTGTTTAGGCTGTAAACCCACGAGCGTCTTGGCGAGTTGCCCGTGTTTGAAAATCAGCATGGCTGGAATCGAGCTGACATTAAACTGCGAAGCAACGCGCGGATTCTCATCTACATTGAGCTTGGCAATGGTGTACTTCCCCGCTGATTCTGCCGCGAGTTGATCCAGCACCGGCGCGAGCATCCGACACGGCCCGCACCACGGCGCCCAGCAATCCACCAGAATCGGCTTATCCCCCGCCTGCGAAAGCGCAGCTGAAAAGGTGTCGTCGGTCAAAGTTAACGGATGATCGCTGGATGCTGAATCGAGCGGTGCATGGCATCGCCCGCAAACAGCTTGCGAGAGACGTGTTTCATCCACACGATTCTTCGCGCCGCAGCGCGGACAGGTAAGAAGAGTCGACATAGAAATATTTTATGCCCAAATATTTCAGAGATGGAATGCATAAAAAGCCGGCTATATGCAGGGAATGCTGGAAGTGCCCGCCGTGAGAAAAATAATTCGATGCAATTATTTAGTTACCAGAGTCCGGCGACTACGCCGCGCCGGTTTTTTTGCATTAGTGGCAGGAGCGGAGGTTTTGGGTTCTTCTGCTCCAGAAAGAGGATCGCCGGTGTGGATGGATTCAAGTCGCTCTTTGATGCGATGGGCGTAACTTTTGGAAAGTTCAAATCCCAAATAATGTCGTCCGAGTTTCTTAGCCGTGATCAGCGTGGACCCGCTGCCAGCGAAAGGGTCCAGCACGGTTTCGCCCGCATTGGAGCAGGCTTTGATGATTCGTCCCAATAATTGTTCAGGCATTTGGCAGCCGTGCCACCCGGCGCGTTCCTTGAACGTGCCGCACACGCGCGGGAAATACCAAACCGTTTCGTCAGAGGAAAAGCTCTCGGGAATATCTTGCGGACGAAGAATCCATGTGTCATCAGGAAGACGGCCTTTAGCATTGGCGCGCGGGTCGGCATAAACCAGTTGCCGAGCCGATGGAACGCGGATGGCGTCGGCATTAAAGGTAAATTGCCGAGCGTCTTTGACGAAATGAAATAGATGCGTGTGGCTGCGGGAGAATTTCTGTTTGCAGTGAACGCCGAAAGTGTAATACCAGATCACCCAGCTGCGGCAGAAGAGCCCAAGCTCACGCTGAAAAATCAATTTCAGCTCCGCGGCGAAATCATCGCCGATGGCTAGCCAGAAACTGCCCGTCGGCTTAAGCGTGCGAACCAGCGCCGCCCCCCACTTTTTCGTCCAGTTGAGATATTCATCGGCCGCCATGCGGTCTTCGTAAATGTCGTATTTGTAGCCAATATTGAACGGCGGATCGGCGAAGGCCAGATCAATGGTCCCCGGCTCGATTTTTGCCATGCCGCTGATGCAGTCGCCCTGAAACAATTGATCCAATTCCATAACCGCAGGGCAAGGTAACCGAAGCCGTACGAAAACCCAAATTTTTGAGGATTTAGCACTGTGGAACGATGCCGATAAGGCAAATCACTACGACACAATGGTGAATCAATCAGGCAAGTTTCAGCCGATTACGAATAAATTCGGGCAAATGTTTGATGGGGAAACTCATCAGTGGCTATGGAATAAGGAATTACATGTTATTGCCGAGTTCGCCGGGCAGCTCCGGCGCGCTATTTGCGGTGCAGCACTGCGAAGTCATCGAAACTTCGTCAAATTTATTTATTTCAAGGAGCCCGATATGAAAACGACCAAATATCTTTTAGCCGCAACGTTAGCGGTCAGTGGAATGTCTCTCTGCACAACGGTTCAAGCAGATGATACGACGTCCACGCAAACACAAACCACGACCAACGATCAGAACAATACCGCCACCGAGCAAACCAATGATCGCGTGACCACAACCGAACAAAAGGATGCCGGCAACACCGACAATATGGCCGGCGTTCAAGACACGCACTCCATTAATAGCGTGCGCGAACAGGTGCGCGAAATCACTAATGACGCTCTGACCAAAAATGACCTCGAAGCGATTCGCAATCGCTTAACTGTTGATGATCAAAAGCGCCTTGGCGATCTCGGCAAGCTAGACAGCGATGATCTGAATATGCTCGTCAAAGACATCGATCAGAAGTGGAAAGACAAATACAACCACAAGTTTGATGTAAATACCAAGATGGCACTTGCCGAGCCGTTCGTGCGGATCGACAGCATTAACAAAGCCCAGGTCGCCAGCTCTAACGGCAAAACCGAAGACCGTGAAGTCGCCAACGTTACTCTGGCGTCCGACAACAAGCTGCCTGAGCTCAACCTTACCATGGTTCGCGAGCACATGAGCTGGAAGCTTCAGTTGCCAGCCTCAGTTGATGGCCCGACGCTCAAGAATAATCTGGTTGCTCAGTTGCAGGCGTTGAATAACGACTCTGCCAATTGGCCAGCCGATGAGAACGAAGCCTATCGCTGCGTGACCCATCGCGTGATGATGGGAATCAGCGGCATGTCTGGCAACAATGCCCAGCCGGCTTCTGCGACCAATATGCCTTAAGCCAATGAGCTTATAGGCAGGTTATAATTGTTGTAATGCTGAACCGCCGCCCTTTTTAAGCGGCGGTTTAGCTTTTTATGGGACCCATTAATTTTTCCTGAGCCAATCGTCCGATAATTAGTTCATGGATACTTTGATTATCGGAGCCGGCGGCCACGGCAAAGTCGTAAGAGATATTCTTTCCGCGTCGCGCAAATACCGGGTGGTGGGTTTTCTGGATGCTGATCCAGCATTAGTGGGGACCACCGTAGCCGGCCTCGGCGTGCTCGGATCAATCCACCTGCTCCCGAAACTATCCGCCCAGAAAATCCGCCATGCGATCATCGCCATCGGCGATAACCGCACTCGCCTGAGCTGCGCCGTGGCCGTCGAAAGCTACGGCATAGAGCTGATTAACGCGATTCATCCCGATAGCTATGTTTCTTCCAGCGCCACCCTCGGTAAAAACATCGTCATTGCCGCTGGCGCTTGCGTAGCGACCGAGGCGAAGATTGGCGATTCGTGTATTATCAATACCCACGCTGTCGTCGAGCACGAATGCGAGCTTGCCGAAGGCGTGCATATCTGCCCTGGGGCATTGCTGGCCGGCCGAGTAAAAGTCGAAGCTGCCGCTTTTGTCGGCCTCGGTGCAAAAGTAATTCAATGCCTGACTATTGGCAGTGGAGCAACCGTGGGGGCGGGAGCAGTCGTATTGCGCGACGTGCCGGCAGGAGCGAAGGTGGTTGGCGTACCCGCACGGGCGATTTCTCCGGCATCGGTAGTGGCAGCGTGATAAGTACTGTAAAAATATGTCTAATCATTGTTCTATAGTGCTATGCGCTATAATGCGTAAATGGCAATCCGTGGCTATCGTGATAAAGGCACTCGAGATATTGCTGCTGGCTTGGCATCTAAGGCAGCGAGGAACGCATTGCCCGCCAATCTTCATGAACGCGCGCGTAGGCGCATAGCCTTTCTGGTGGGAGCGAGTTCACTGGATGATCTTCGCGCTTGGCCGGGACTGAATTTTCATGCCTTGCGTGCAGATCGCCAAGGCCAATATGCAATTCGGATAAATGATAAATACCGGATTTGCTTTCGTTGGATTGCGGGCGATGCTGATGATGTCGAAATAACGGATTAACATTAAAAAGGATAAAGCATGGACAAATTCCCAGCAGATTTTGCGATTGCAGTTCATCCCGGCGACATTTTGCAGGAAATGCTTGATGATCGCGGCGTCTCACAAATGCAGTTGGCCAGGCATCTCCGCACGGATACAGCGCGCATCAATGAAATCTGCCGCCGCCGCCGCGGGATTTCTGCGCAAATGGCC
>DASXDR010000162.1:0-21828 GCA_036490535.1 Tepidisphaeraceae bacterium
CGTCCGCCCGGCGAGCGAAAATCAATCTAAAGCCTAACCAAATCGCAAGAAAAATATTTTTTCTTTTCAATCGCGCGGCGGATTCACCAAACCGCAAACAACCTCATCTTTGAGAGGAGGTCCCCGCCTATGAAATAAAAAATCAAATAAATCGTCCCGGCTGCTGGTTGTTGATCGGAGGAATTTTTCAAACCGAGGAGTCATCATCATGAAACAGCGCAAAGCAATTCTTCTGGCGATTATGGAGCAAATGGAAGTTCGGCGGCTCATGTCAGCAACGGGATCCACCATTGAGCCCATCGATGGCGTGGGTAACAACGTTGCCAATCCCAACTGGGGCAGCGCGGGCACGGATCTGATTCGCCTGGCGGCGGCAGCTTATTCCGATGGCATCGATTCGCCAGATCTTCAAAATGACCTGAGCGCCCGCGAAATCAGCAATATTCTCAACAATCAGGAAAATTCCAGCGGCACCGGCGATATCGCTACGGTAGATCAAAACAGTCTTTCCGATTTCGGTTATGCCTTCGGACAATTCATGGATCACGATATGGATAACACCCCCGACGGCGGGGCGGAGTTCGATATCGCGGTGGCTGTAGGTGATCCAATTGGACCAGATAGCTTGCCCTTCACTAGGTCGCAAACCGATCCGACTACTGGAACCAGCACCACCAATCCGGCGCAGCAAATCACCACGGTGACCTCGTATTTCGATTTGTCACAAGTGTATGGCTCATCTCAGGAAGTTGCCGACGCGCTGCGCACCTTCTCTGGTGGTTTACTCAAGACAAGTCCCGGCAACATGCTGCCCTATGACAACACTACCTATTTCACACCCGCACAGATTGCAGCGTTGAATATGGAAAATGATTCTCAAGCCGTGCCCGAAAGCGATTTATTCGCCGCCGGCGATGTGCGCGCCAATGAAAATGTCGAGCTTACGGCGCTGCAAACCCTTTTTCTTCGCAATCACAACATGATTGCCACGGAACTTGCCAAGGATCATCCCACCTGGACCGATCAGCAGTTATATGACGAAGCGCGCGAGCTTAATATCGCGGAATATCAGCAGATCATTTACACAGGCTGGATTCCCGCTGTGCTGGGTCCCACCGCGATCGCCAAATATTCCGGCTACAAAAAGAATGTGAACGCCACCATCGCTAATGAATTTTCCACGGTCGCGTTTCGCTTTGGCCATAGCCTGCTTTCTCCGAGCATCGAACGATTGAATAACGACGGCACGGATATCGCGGATGTCAGTTCTGAAGGTGCAGACATCCCGCTCTCCGAAGATTTCTTCGATCCTTATGTATTGAATCCCACTGGCGCAGTCGATCCGCTGACTGGGCATACTTCTTCCGATATTGGCCCGATTCTCAAGGGAGATGCCTCTGGCGTTTCCGAAGCTGATGACACCATGGCCGTTGAAGATGTGCGTAACCTCCTCTTTGGTAATGGCGGCCTGGGTGGCCAGGATCTGATGGCCCTGGACGTGCAGCGCGGGCGCGATCATGGCATTCCCAGCTATAACGCCCTGCGTGTCGCCATGGACCTGCCTGCTGTTACCAGCTTCGCGCAAATTACCAGCAATCCCACGGTGCAAAAAGAATTGGAAGAAGCCTATCCCGGCGGCGTGAATACCATCGACGCTTTCGAAGGCGGCCTGGCGGAAGATCACGTCAAAGGCTCCGACGTAGGCCCGCTTTTTCAAGCCATCATGGTCAACCAATTTACGCGCCTGCGTGATGGTGACCGCTTCTTCTATCTCAATGAAAATTTTAATGCTGAAGAAAACAAAATTCTCCAGCAAGGCAGCTCATTGGCAAAGGTCATTGAAAACAACACCAATGTCACCGGCCTGCAGACGAACGTATTTCTCTTCAATGCCTCCATCAGTGGAAGCGTTTTATTGCCCCCCGGCGCTCCCAAACCTCCGCAGGGTCAACCCGGTCCTTTCGCAAATCTCACCGTGCATCTGGAAGATTCCGACGGCGACATTCTTGCCACCACGCAAACCGATGCGCACGGCAATTACCTTTTCAACCAACTCAGCGGCCCTTCCGCCGACTCGACCATCGCTTCCGGCGTCAGCGCCGTCGGCGATTACAAAATTGTCCTCGAACTCCCCAACGGCTCATCCACTACTTCTGCCAATATCGACATCGTCACCGGCGACACCAATGTTGATAACATCAATTTCGTTTTGAACAATAATCCCCCACAACAGCCCCCGCCGAAATTAGCCAAAGCGAACATCCATCATCACGCCTGATCATTCTGGTTTTATTCGGAGCTCCGGGTGTACATCCGGGGCTTCATTTTTATATTTTCGATTTTTCTATTGACATTCTTCAATTTTGCCGATTTAATAATATCAGAAATGCGTACCACTCTGCGATCTTTGCCGCTTTCTCTTGCTCTACCAGGGCTTGAGCTAAACTGCGCATGATCGTAGGGTAATTAATTAAAGAACCAATTACCGGCCCTGCGATCTTAAAAATCGCGGGGCTTTTTTTATTTTATCGCGCTGGTTATCCAGCAGGAGTTGAACGTGGAAACGCTGCGAATCTTCGACACGACGTTGCGAGATGGGGAACAATCGCCGGGAGCGACTCTCACGCTGCCGGAAAAATTGGAGATTGCCCGCCAACTCGAAGCGCTCGGTGTCGATATCATCGAAGCGGGTTTTCCGATCAGCTCCGAGGGCGATTTCGAATCGGTCCGCCAAGTCGCGGCTGAGATTACCAAGTCCACCATCTGCGGCCTGGCACGCTCGCATCCCAAGGATATCGAACGCGCTGGCGAAGCAATCAAGCACGCCAAGAGCGGGCGTATTCACATTTTCTGCGCGACCTCCAAAATCCACCGCGAACATAAATTGCGCAAAGGCCAGCAGGAGATTGTGCGCATTACTGTCGATTCCATTAAACAGGCGCGCCAGTACACGGACAACATCGAATTCTCCCCGGAAGATGCCAGCCGCACCGAATTGGAATTCCTCCACGAAATCGTCCACGCAGCCATCGAAGCCGGCGCGACGACGATCAACATGCCCGACACCGTGGGCTACGCTACGCCGCAGGGTTACGGCCATATCTTCGCATTCATCCGCGAAAAGCTGAATACCGATGCGCGCGGCGTTTATCTCTCCGCCCATTGTCACGATGATCTGGGATTAGCGGTTGCGAATTCTCTGGCTGCGGTTGAAAACGGCGCGCGCCAGGTCGAATGCACTATCAACGGCATCGGCGAACGCGCGGGCAATGCCGCCCTGGAAGAAATCGTGATGGCTTTGAGCACACGCCAGGATCATTACAAGGTCACACCTCGCATCGATACCACCAAGCTCTATCCCACGAGCAGGATGGTCTCGACACTGACTGGCCTGGTCGTGCAGCGCAATAAAGCCATCGTCGGCCAAAACGCTTTCGCGCACGAATCCGGCATCCATCAGGATGGCATCCTGAAATACCGCGAAACTTACGAGATCATGAACCCAACTACGGTGGGTGTTCCTACCAATTCGTTGGTCCTGGGCAAACACTCCGGCCGCCATGCTTTCCGCGATCGCGTGCAGCAATTGGGTTACACCATTTCCGAGGAACAGCTCGAAAAAGCCTTCGCTAAATTCAAAACTTTGGCCGACAAAAAGAAAGAAGTATTCGATGAAGACATCGAAGCATTGGTAGAAGACCAGTTGGAAACCGCTTCGCAATTGTTTTCACTGTCCGGCTTGCAGGTGACTGCTGGGTCTAACACGATCCCCACCGCTACGGTGACGCTGAAAGATTCCAACGGCGACATGGTACAGGACGCCAGCATCGGCGATGGCCCGGTCGACGCGATCTACTCCGCCATCCAGCGCCTCACTGGTATACGCGTGAACCTCGTCGATTACCGTATCCGCGCCGTTACCAGAGGCAAGGAAGCTCAAGGCGAAGTCCACGTGCAGATCGAGCACGGCGGCAAAGAAGTCAACGGCCGCGGTGTAAGTACAGATATTCTCGAAGCCAGTGCGCTGGCGTATCTCGCCGCCATCAATCGCCTGCGCAACCAAGCCATGCGGCAGAAACAGGTGACGCAGCACACCGCAGTTTAACTCTTACTGTAGAACGCTATCGGAGCACCGCATGTACATGCGGTGCTTCTTTTATTTTGCCTGCGTTGTCGCTGCCGTTGTGGCTTTGCGAATAGCGCGCCCGCGGGTGAGTTCTTCCTGAGCAGCGCGCAATACTTCATCCGCGGTATCAAAGCGATCCGCCTCCGTATCAGCGGCGATGCTGTTGATCGCCTCGGTCATCACCTGCAATTCCGCGAGGTGCTGCTGAATCATTTCGCCATGTTCCTGCTTAACCGGAATCCGCCAAACTCCTCCGACATGCTGCAACAGCACGCTTCGCCCATCCGCCGTGGTAACCACTGCCAAGTTGCCATCGATTTTCACATCAGTTGGCTGTGAAGGTTTTTCCTCCAAATAGAACACCTTGGGGCCGAATTGTTTATTCACTGCTGTTCGCAATCTCGCCAGCGCATTGGCGAGCTTTTGCAGCTGCACGATTTTAGACAGTCCTTCTGGATCATTTGCCCAGAGAATCTGTGAAATGTTTTGCGGATGTACGCCATCCATTCCAGTGCGAAACTCCGCCACAGCGTCCGCCGGCGAGTCTGGTGCGGGCTGGGTAGTCTGCGCTGCATTCCAGGATAGATAGGAGAAAAAGAAAATTGCCGCGAACAGCGAAATATATGGATAACGCACAGCTGAGGATTATAAATACTTGAGGAGAAGCAATCTAATTTCCGCAAGCAGTCCTCTCGATGCCGAGAGTATCGTTGATGCAAGGCAGAATCGCTCCTGTCATTGTTCTAAAAAGATTAACGCTAGGCGCATTCCCGCCGGCGATGGGCGGATAATTGCCATGAGCACCTTCATCATCTGCCTCTGGCTCTGCTGCTTCATCCGCCAACTCCCCTGACTTACGCGCGCTCAGCAGCAAATCAACCGACGAATGCAATTCAGGATATTTCTTGCGCAGCTTTTCCAGTGCCGGCTTCCGCTGATTAACTGGCAACTTAAAAAGCCGCTCGACGATCTTCCTCGCCTTGGCCAAATTGTTTTGTTCCATCAGAAACGCTCATTGGATCTAATGCGTTCGTCATGGCAACAATACAAATGCTTGGAGCTGTCCTTCCCACTTTGCATCGAGTTCCTTAGATTCGCTCTTTATGCAGCGCCACTTGATTCGAAGTGGTTTTTTGACAAATTGCCATTCCCTTGGCCCCGTCCCACTATAATATCAAAAAAACTTGTTGATTGCATAAAGCGCAAACGGAAGCTCGATTCGCTCTTCCAAACAAATAAATACCTGCAGAATCTTACCCGCGATAATGCCGATCTTTAACTGCAATGCTTCATGCGAGCCTCCTGATTCTGACGGCAGGTTTCAAGCCCTTAAAATGGCGCTCTGAGAGAAGTGCCGTGTTATGCATCCGCCCAATAGTTGATGTATGGAAGTGCAGCCAACAAGAGAACAGGTTATTATAAGATCGCGATGCATTTGCGGGTTGAATCAAAAAAGTCCAAACAGAAATATTTCCTACCGGCGGAAATCCCGTCGTGAATATACGAATGCAATGAGGAGGTTGCGTTAAGTGATTCTGACATCGGCGCGGTAAGCGCGCTGCGTCGGGCCGCTGAGGCCAAGAACACAGAGATCGATCAGGCAGTTGTCAGGGGAATCGGTGGTGAGAATCACTGTGTCAGGCAGCGCCGTCGTCGCCAGCGTCGTCATATCAGCGTCTGATACACTTCTCGTCTGGACCTTCTTGGCCAGCGGTTTCCAATCTTCGCAGAGATAACCACTTCTTCACGCTAACTTGATAGCGATAATGCAGAGTGATCACGGTGGTTATTTCTTTGCTTGCGTAATTGCTCCAGCAACTATTTGGTTTGTGGTGATAGTTTTGCAATTCGAGCTATGGCTGTTATGAGGTCGCGCGGATCAACCGGCTTGGGCACATGGAGCTGAAAACCGGCATCCATTATTCTCTTTGTATCGTTCTTCTGGGCAAACGCAGTTAGCGCGATTGCGGGAATCGCCTGCGACGAATCCTGAGAGGACCGGACTTTTCGTATTAAATCGAATCCATCCATTTCGGGCATCCCAATATCGCTGATCAAAATCTGTGGTTGCATCTTGGAAAGCAGATTTAACGCTTCAGCCACAGAAGCGGCAGACTCCACAATTGCACCAACGCCTCGCAGAACTTTGGTAAGCAAGCGACGAGCATCATGTTCATCATCCACAACCAGTATTCGTAAACCATCCAAACGGACTAGCGGCGCGGCAGGACGATTTGGCTGGCGTGCTTCGATATTTTCTTCATCTTCGTTGGATGTTTCGTCGACTTGCACGGCCCGAATCGGAAGGGCAACGGTGAATGTTGAGCCCTGGCCGTCGCCGTTGCTTTCGGCACGCACCGCTCCGCCGTGCAGCTCAACCAAGTGCTTAACAATAGAGAGTCCTAGTCCTAAACCACCGAACAGCCGGCGCGAGCTGCTATCTGCCTGACGGAATCGATCAAAAACGAATGGCAAAAATTCAGCGCGAATTCCCCGGCCAGAATCACTCACGCGAATGATTGTTTCACTTTGCTGGCGGAAAAGTGATATCCGTACGTTGCCCCCTTTGGGAGTGAATTTCACTGCGTTGGACAAAAGGTTCCAAGTCACTTGTTGGATTCGAACCGCATCGCACAATATCGCACTGGCTGAAGAGTCGAGATCGACTACGAGTTCCACTTCTTTTGTTTGAGCCGCGGGTCGTACAATATCCAAAGCGTCGTTGATTATTGTGGATAATTCGGATGGACGGAGGTCGAGTTTCAACTTGCCCGATATGATCCGGGAGATATCCAGCACATCTTCAATTAGTTGCGCTTGTGCCGTGACATTGCGATCAATGACCTCAATTCCTTCGCGAACATCTTCTTCGCTGTACTCCTCATTTTTCAGAATACTCGTCCAGCCGATAATCGCGTTTAGTGGCGTCCGCAGCTCATGAGAGAGCGTAGCCAGAAATAAATCCTTGGCGCGATTGGCCGCCTCGGCTTCCATGCGGAAGGACTGCTCGTTGGCGAGCAGCGCCTCGCGCTCACGCTCGAACCGCTGGCGTTGCTCGGTGGATATGCGTTCCGTCGCTTTGCGCTCCGTGACATCGCGAATATTGCACTGGATAATCTCGCGGTCATCTTCCTGATAAAGACTGGCAACCAATTGCACATCGCGCTTCTCGCCGTTCTTGCTTTGAAGAGGAAAGTCATCGTATTGGATAAATCCTTTTTGCTGTAGCTCACGAAAAGCGACATGGCTGGCCTGCTCATCTTTGATCAAGCCGAATTCCCACAACTCCTTGCCGAGGAATTCTTCACGGCTGTAACCCAGCAGACGGACCATGAAAGCATTTGCATCCGTAATCTTTCGGCTCACGGGATCAAGGATCAGAATTCCGTCCAGGGCCGCCAGTAATCGAAGATAGCGTCGCTCAGAGCGACGCAGCTCCGCCTGAATATGACGACGCTCGGTGATGTCGTCAATCCGAAGCATAATCTGCTGGACGTGATCCAATTGGCGAGCGTGGAGCAGCATGGTGCGCGGACCGATGCTTTCAAAGTTATGCGTGACTTCCATATCGTTGAAAGTATTCTTGCGCGGGAGAATTTCCTCTAATAACGTACGCAATGCCGGTATATTCCATTGGCCATTTCCCAAATCGTAAATCAGGCAATTGTGGGTTTGGACGGGGTTGACTTTGAAATGCGAATAGAAGGACTCATTGGCAGAAACAACACGCAGATGATTGTCCAGAATTAACAGCGGCGGAACGTTATCGACAATGCTCTGGGCGAATTCGCGTGCAGCATTGACTTCCTTTTCGCTGCGTTTGATCGCGTCGATGTCCATCACAACAAGAACAGCGCCGTCGATTTTATTGTCCGTCGTCATATAAGGCCGAGCACGCAGTAGATACAGACGGTCGGTTCTGTCAGATATCTCGCGCTCACGCGCGCTGACCGTGTCGATGACCTCGCGCACGAAATGTTCAAGATCGGGGAAATCCAAATTGTGTCGGACTGCACTGAGCGGGCGGCCCACATCAGTTGCCAGCAGATTGAACATTTTTTCCGCCGCAGGTGTAAAGCGGCGCAAGCTCAGATCGCGACCCAGCAGTAAAATGGGAGTGTTAATGCTGGTTTGCAGATTATTCACGTCGGCATTGAGCCGGTTCAGTTCCGTGTTGCGAGTAGTCATCTCCTCGTTTACCGTGATCAATTCTTCATTGGTGGACTCCAGCTCTTCTTTGCTGGTTTCAAGTTCCTCGTTGATACTTTGCAGTTCTTCGTTGGCGGACTGAATTTCTTCATTGGAAGCTTGCAGGGCCTCATTGGCTGATTCGTGCTGTTCCTGCATGGACTGAAGGTAATCGCGCGTTTCAGAAAGCTCGGCTTCCAGAGAGCTGATGCGCCGGGACTCCTCCCGCTTACTCAACAGAATTTGTGGCGGCGATACCGGAGCGGAGCGCGCACCCTTTGTCTTTGGTGCATCCTCAAACAAAACCAGATAACACCGCTCCTTTAAATGCTTGAGCGGAATGACTTGTAGATTAACGGCGCGGATAGTGCCGTTTTGCTCCAGCCGGGCTTTTTCAACACGCACGGGCTTGTTTTCACGTTTTGCTTTGTTAATCGCCCTCCGCAGCGGCAGCATCAATCCCGGACGGGCCATTTTTAGGACGTCAAAGCTTGCCTTTCCCGCTGGCGGCTCCAGATAGCTTCCGGTTGCACCACGGAATTGAAAGACCTGGTGGTCGTCGTCGATCAGCACACCAGGCGGAGCGTATTGGTTGACCAGGAGCCGATCCGCCTCGCGCTGGGCGTTGAGCTCGACGCGCAATTCCTCGCGCGGCAACGGCTGCGCATTCATACTTCGTGCCGTAGGCAATGCGCGCGAGCGATTCACGGAGCGTTCTGGAAGTGGCGCTCTGAAATTTGCAACGCCCGTAGCCTTTTTGAAAAAAATCTTTTGTTTTTTATTCAGGGGTGCAAACAGATCAGTGAATTGTCCGGCCGATTCGCTGGCTCCCAGAAACAAAAATCCGCCAGGGCGCAGGGCATAATGGAACGCCGGCATAATTTTCTTTTGCGATCCCGGTTCAAGATAGATCAGTAGATTACGGCAACTGATTAGATCCATGCGCGAGAAAGGAGGATCGCTTACCAGATTCTGCTTAGCAAAGACGATCTGCTCGCGCAGCGATTTGCTGACGCGATAACCACCTTCTTCTTCCACAAAAAAACGCCGTAATCGCTCGGGTGAGATATCGTTGGCGAGTGTTTTGGCGTACAGGCCGCGCCGCGCCTTTTCCAATACCGCTTCATTCAAATCCGTGGCGAAGATTTGCAGGGTAGGGACGCGGGTGAGTTTTTCCGTGGATTCTGCGTAAGCCATGGCAATAGAATACGCCTCCTGTCCGGTCGAACATCCGAGCACCCAGACTCGCACGGGTTCATCGCGGCCGCGCTTTTTGAGAATCCGGGGAAAGACTTTACGTTTGAGAGTTTCAAAGGCTTCGGGGTTACGAAAAAAACTTGTTACGCCAATCAGCACGTCAGAATACAGGGCATCGAGCTCTTTGGAATTGCCTTGGAGATGGTCGGCATAGTTGTGAATTGTCACGTTCCGGGTGAGCAACATGCGACGGTTAATGCGGCGTTGCAATGTGCTGGATTTGTAAGGGGTGAAATCAACACCACTATGCTTACGAAGCAGCGAGAGAATTCGCTTGTAGTTATCTTCAGCTATTTCGGCGGGCGCCGTGCGAGAGATTTTAGAGCCGGCGCGAAGCGGCCTGCCGCTTTCCAAAGACGGCATGGCATGCCCGGCGTGTTGCTTGATTTGCCGCTGAGACCGGGTAGACGGCTCGGGTGCCTTGTCGGCTATCACCGGATGTCTGGCAATTCGCGCCAATTCCGCAGCAATCTTCTCTGGAGAAAGGACGACATCGACGACGCCCGCTGCAATCGCGCTGCGCGGCATCGAATCATATTTGGCTGATTCGTCCTGCGCGAAAGTGACCCCGCCCTCGGCCTTGATGGCTTCCAATCCCAGGGTGCCATCACTGGCTGTCCCCGACAAGACGATCCCAATCGCCCGTTCCTGTTGATCCTGGGCGAGCGATTCAAAAAATGAATCGATGGGTCGATAAAGCAAATGGTTCTTGCGGCGTGATTTGAGTTTCAACAATCCGCCGCTGATGCTCAACGTGACTTTGGGCGGAATAACATAGACGCAATTGGCCTGTACGCGCGCATTGTTTTTTACTTCTCGCACCGGCATTGCAGTGACTCCCCCGAGCAGATGCGGAAGCGCGCTGTTGTGATGTGGATCGAGATGCTGCACCAGCACGAAACACATCCCGGTATCAGCCGGCAGATGCTTCAGAAGTTGGGTGAAGGCTTCCAGACCGCCAGCCGATGCGCCGATACCGACGACGCGCATGGTACGTATCGATTTTGCCGGCCCTCGCCGGCGATCGGAATGGGCTGACGTCGATGCACGCATAGAGAAGAATTACGGAAATATCTTACCAGAATTCGTGATTAAAGACCGTAGTCAGGTAAATCTCGCTGAATTCTGGATCAGTTTCCCACCAGCCTTTTACTAAACTTCCTCTAAACGAGCGAAAGTGCGCGCGAAAGGCACGCAATCAATTGCCCGAACTTCCCAACGCTAAAACAAGCAGAAGCGCAGTCAATTTTGACCGACAACCTTCGAAATTAATCAAAGAATGCTCGTCTCATCGTTGGGGGAAAGGGTTGAGCAGATGTTGAAATAACGCTATTGTGATTCTTGCTAGGCACCCGTAGCTCAATTGGATAGAGCATCGGTCTTCGGAACCGAGGGTTGGGGGTTCGACTCCCTCCGGGTGCGTTGCTCTAAAGGCTCACGGATAGCTATCCGTAGGTCGGGATAGGACATTTATTTAAATAATCATTGAGTACCCGATATCGCCGCGAATTTTTCCAGATCGATCGGCGTCGGGAAATATTTTTGCAATGAGACGAGATCTTCGTGCAGGCTGCGGGTTGGGGCCGTCGCTTGATTCGCATGCGTTTTGGCGATGTCGGCCAGGTAATCCTCATGCGCGGAGATGATTTTTTCCGGAGCAAATCGCTGCGATTCCGCCAGACATTTATTTCTCTGCTCAGTTTCAAAAGCAGGATCATCGAAGATTCGCTGAATCGTATCCACCCACGGGCGTACTTCTGCGACACTCGGGACCAGTCGTGTTGCAGGCGTGAAGCGGGGATGAACATCAAATAAAAATCCGCTCTGTCCCAGCGTATCAGCGACGCCGCCCCGGCGCGAGGCGAGCGTGGGAATGCCATTGAAGATTCCCTCGACTGCCGTGCGCAGATACGTTTCTTCCCATAACCCCGGGGCGACAATCACGCGGGTTAATCTGAAAAACTCGCGCGGGTTATTGGTTGGCGGAGCAATTTTTAAATTGGGCAGGCCAATAACATTTAGTCCGGTCTGTTCGAACCATTTTAATTGCCCCCGTCCGACGGCGATCAGGATGGGGATGTCAGGCCGAAGTCGTCCCAGCTCCGAGGCGATTCGCGCAAAATAAAACACGCCTTTCGCCGGAGTCGGACTGACATACGTCACAAAGCGCGGCTCGCGCTGCTTGCACAATACGCGCTCCGGGAGCACCAATGATGGAATCACTTTGCAAAAATTCAGGCTGAGCGTTTTCTTGAAATATTCCGCTGAAAAATTGCTCGGCACGATCGCGCCGGCGACATTCTCAAATAAATCGGGGCGTTTATATTCGGTATTCCTAAGCCAGAAAACCACGGGAATGCCATGCCGTTTCGCCACGGCGAGCACACCGCGCTCCAGCCAGCCGCCTCCGAAACTGAGAATGACATCCGGACGTCGCTGTGTCAGCTCTTCATCGAGTAATTGCAGGAACGGATAGCCCTCTTCCAAAGGGATCTGCGTGGATGTTTTGGGCGGTTGATAGATGCGAATCGACACGCCTTGATCGACCAGATCATGCAGAAGGTAGGAACCGGCAGCGGTTTCTACACTGCGTGTTTGCACGCCGGGCTGATACCGCTCTACCAATTTATCAATGCCGGGCGTCGGCGAATCGAGCATGCGCCCGCTGAGTACGCGCGTGCTCCATCCTCTTTTGGTCAATGCGATGAATAAATCCCGCGCCGCCAGGGCCGCGCCGCTGGCGTAGTCGATGAAGCAATGATTCGAGACAAAAAGAATGGATGGCAAATGAATATCCCTGTCGGATTATGGTTTATCCCGATTTTCGTTGAGCCTTTGAAAATACATCCGCAAAGCCTCTGAATATTCTGTCGGCTCGGTTCCCGCGACGTCAAGTGGGGTCGGTGTTTGTATCGTGGGCATGGCCTGCGTCACCGGACTCGATAACGCCGGCGCGAGGGTCTGACTGCCTGCCAGACGGTCGACAGAAGATTGATGCACCGCCGCCACCCATGCACTGTGCAAGGCACGGAACAAATTCGTTTGTTGCAAGTGTGCGGCATTTAAATCGGGCGGCTGTCGCGACAGTTCAGCGGCGGCGGCCTGGGCGTACCATTTGGCAGCCACCAAGGGATCCTGCTGCGTAAACTGCTCCTGCGTTTTGGCCAGGGCGGATTGCACCTGGGCGATACTGCTGCGGACATTGTCGGCGGCAGTTTTGGTTTCCGCGGGTTGAGTGGAACTGGTGAGTTGATGCAATGAGGGAATGAGATTCTGCCGAATCAAATTGACGGTGCTTGTAGTTTCAGGAGCAAAGCGATCGAGATCAGAAGCGATTTGGGTTGCCGCATTTGTTTGATCGTGTTGGCTGTTTAAAGTTGCGGGCATGGCGGCGAGTTGCTGCTGGGCGCGCAGCACCGCTGCCATCGCCTGATCGCGAGTGTTCGAGGTGAGCCCTTGAGCATCATCAGATTGGCGGACTTGTTCGATGCTGTTGGCGAGCTGGGCTTGGTTGCGCGCTAATGCGGGAACGGGAGCGGAGACTTCGCTGGTCTGTGCGGTCAGCGCCTGTTGCTGGGATTTCATTTGATCGACGCGCTCGGCGGTGTGCATCTGGTGGGCGGCGGCGATGATGTTTTGCCGGGCCTGGCGGCCTTCGGGAGTGTCAGCGAGCTGCGCATCCAATGCAGCGGCGCCGGCGTAATCATGCTGGGCCATGCGGGCATTGGCTTCCATGGCCAGGTCCTGTGCAACCGGACGATCCAACACATCCGCGGGAGATGCGAACAAATCCGGCTCGGCGGCCCAGAGCTTCATCTGCGCGCGCGCCGCGGCTAAACCCGGAGAAGCGTTGCCGGTTCGTTCGCTCTCGAGCGTTTGCAACGCCTCGGGAAAATCGCCAATCATCTTTTTCAACACGGCATGGCTGACGATCGGATCATGCAATGCAGTCTCTTCGATGTGGTGCGCCGCTCGACCGGCCAGCAGTAGATCGCGTGCCCACACTTGCTGTCCATCGATCCGTGCTGCTTCTAACCCGGCCGCGGTTTCCAATCGTGCCGCCAGTTGCCGCGGCGCATGTTGGGGATCGTTCATTTGCACGGCCCAATCACGGCTAGCAGCCAGCAGGTCAACGGATTTGAGTGCATCAACCGCTTGATCGCCCTGGTGCATGCGCTGTTCCAATTGCTGCTCGACATCGGGCGCTTGCAGTGAAATACCCAGGCCCGCTATGCCTTGCTCGGCTTCGGCGTTGGCTCGAGCGATGGTCTGCTGCAAGCGTGCCCGCAATTGCGGATCGGTTTGTGTCGTACCGGCTATTTCGCGCGCGTTGGCGCGATCCGCCAGGGCAATCTCGGCCTGTTCGCCCTGTGATATGGCAGCGAGATCGCTCTGAATTTTCTGGGCTAAATCCGTCGCTTGTTTTAATGTGTCGCTGGTTTGCGAAGCAGTTTGCGATTGCTCGATGGCTGAACCAATCATCGCAGTGCGGTCAGCAAGATTGGAAAGCGCGACAACCATCTGTGTGTAGCGCGTGTGCTGAATGGCCTGCAAAATGGCCTGCTTGAGCAGAGCAACCGCTTCGGCGGCGGCGGCGAGATTCTCGTTGAGCTGATTGATTTCTGGTTGCGCAGCTATGCACAGCCGCATGTCATTTTGCACGATGGTGCTTAATTCGCTTGCTTCGTGCAGTGCCGAAAGGCGCAGATAAGTATCGATATCCACCGAGCGCGGGCTGATAGCGATGTGCCGAGTTGCAGTGCGAGTCTCATGGCCAGCGCCATCGTCGGCTAACAATGTGATGGCAAGACTGTCGCCAATCTTCAGCGGCATATTCGCCAGATCAACGTCGACTGCCCCTGCACACCTGCGCGCATCGCCAGAAAGAGGGAGCGGAACCTGATGCGCGGGATCATTATTGATTTGCCACTGCAATTGCAGTTTCTCCACACCAAAATCATCCAGCGCAAGCCAGGAAATCGTCAGCAGATCGCGAGGCGTGAGATGGATGTCGGCAGAGGGCTCGAGCAATTGCGCCAGCGGCGGCTGATCGGGAATCGCATTCAAAATGATCTGCGTTTCGCCACGCGCTGATACACCATTAGCTCCCAGCAAATTCAGCGATGCTGCTGCATCATGATCCAGAGAAAATTGAAAATGGCGAATATTCGCTGACGCGCCGGCTGACCCTTCGAGCGTTTGCGAACCTATCTGTAGTGTTGCTTGCGCCAAGGGCGTGAGTGAGATGACATCCAAACCAATTTGTGTCCCTTGCGGCGCTTCGATAGGCCCGGTGCGCGTGGTAACGGTTAACGCCTGATGATGCGTATACGCGGGATATTCGTAGCGCACATGCATCTCGCTGATGGCAGGGGGGTACAGCACGGTGATGCGATAGATGGGTGTCTGTGCATCGCCGGCGGTGATGTAATAGCGAAAATCTTTTTGCAGCGCGGGGAGGTTAAAGACAAATGCTCCGTTGCCGGGTGCCATTACCGCTTTGGTGAAAGCGGATGAATCGGTGCTGAAATGAATGACAGGCGGCCCTTTGCCAAGCCGCTGTCCGCCGGCGCGAATCGTTACCGCCGATTGCTCGATGATTTTGGCGTTGCCGGGAAAGACTTCCAGATGCGTGGTTGTCACCGCTGCGATGCCAGCAGCAGGATGCAATGTGCGCGCAAATAATTGCGGTAACCCAAGTGCCGGAACTCTCCACAATAATATTGCAATAAAAACAGTAACTAGAGCCGTCGCCCAAGGAACAAATAATTTTCGCCACGGAATAAATGAGCTGGCTGGATGGGTTGGCAGGTCAGTTTGGATTTGCTCCGAAAGCCGCCGAAGAATTGTCGAAGACGCTAAAGATGACGGCCTGATCCAATGCGATACCAATGTCTCTAATTGTTGATCAAACGCCGGTTCTACACTGGCGGCTGCGTGATGAAAATCCAACGGTTGCACGATCCGCCAAAAGATCGTCAACAAAACGAGCGCGATAAATAAAACGTCGGTCCCCAGCAAACAACTGCGCGCAATCAGCCCCAAACCGCAAACTCGATCCAGCAGCGCCGCCAATAGCAACCATGCCAGCGAAACAGCGATTCCGATAGCCAGCCAGCGCGCTGCAAACAGCAGCCGATCCATCACGATTTTACGAACAAGATAGGCGCGCACCCTTAGCGGCAAATTGACCCGAACCGGAGTGGAATCAGCCACCGTCATCAGTGGATGATTCTAGGTTATTTCATCCCCATGCGCGAAATGAATAATCGATTTGGTAACCAACAACATTGACAGCCAATTTACGCAGCACAGGCATCTCGATCATGGTTTTTCTTCAAATCATGGGCGAGACGCCCGTACCACGATTTTTGTCAGCTGAACTTTATTACGCGCATAGTTTCTTTGCTTAACGCTCTCTTCCCAACCCTAGTTGCGCTGCCAGGAAAAAACCGCCCAATAATTTTTTCGCGGTCTATTTCACGGCGGCAAACGTATTATTGGAAGGATTGGCTTCAAATTTAATTATTTGCCAACGCGACCATTAGACAATGCGTTGATAGGACGAGCGGCTATTTGCCGAAAGTATATTGGGGCAAATTGGACGCGGCGGAAAATGTTTCGGATAATCAACTAAGCGATTGAGGAGCTACGGCAATGAAACGCAAAAGCTTTCAACGGACTGAGCGGAAAAAAGTGTTGCGTCCGCTTTTTGAAGCGATCGAATCGCGCATGATGCTCTCGGCCAGCCCCACGGGCCTCACGCCGATCGAGGTCCGCGACGCATACGGATTCAATCAGATTACTTTTACCAGTTCTACTGGCCAGACCATTGAAGGCGACGGCGCCGGGCAGACGATTGCTATCGTCGATCCCTACAACGCCAAGACGGTCGATGCCGACCTGGATACATTCGATAAGACATTTAATTTTGATAGCAGCGGCGAGACCCTTTACCAGGAATATGGTTCTGCCAGCAGTTTCCTCACGGTTGATTCGCTCGGCAAAGGCGAAAGCGATTCCGGCTGGGCGCTGGAGGTAGCGCTCGACGTGGAATGGGCGCACTCCATCGCGCCAGCGGCGAATATTGATCTGGTCGAAGCCGCCAGCGCTTCGACGACTGATCTGCTGGCCGCGGTGAAAACCGCCGCCGATCTTCCCGGCGTTTCGGTCGTCTCCATGAGCTGGGGCGGCAGCGAAACAAAGAATGAATCGACATTTGATTCCGCGTTTACCACGCCGAGCGGGCACACCGGGGTAACGTTCGTCGCCGCCGCAGGCGACAGCGGCGCTAGCGCCGAATGGCCGGCCGTATCGCCGGATGTCGTCGCCGTCGGCGGCACCACACTGAATGTCTCTTCCAGCGGAACCTACATCGGCGAATCCGCCTGGTCCGACGGCGGGGGTGGTCTCTCCCAGGTGGAATCCGAACCCAGCTATCAAGACAGCGTCAACACCACCGGCCTGCGCTCCACGCCAGATGTGTCATACGATGCCAACCCCAACAGCGGCTTCTCTGTTTACACCTCCGTCAAGCAAGGCAATCAATCCGGCTGGTTCACCGTGGGCGGCACCAGCGCCGGCGCTCCGCAGTGGTCCGCATTGATCGCCATCGCCAATCAGGGCCGCGTCAATGCCGGCGAAACCAATCTCGACGGCAAATCGCAAACATTGCCCTATCTCTACGAAATGCCCTCGAGCGCATTTCACGATATCACCAGCGGCTCGAACGGATATCGCGCGACAACTGGTTATGACCTCGCCACCGGCCTCGGCTCGCCGATCGCCAATGCCGTCGTATCGAATCTGATTACTCCCACCACCAGCACGAGCACTGGTAGCGGCTCGGGCACGGGATCAGGTTCTGGCTCCGGCAGTGGCAGCGGCAGCAGTGGATCGGGCGGCACCACCAACGGCGGTGGCACCGGATACAATCCCTGGCGCCCTCCGTTCCATATGCGAGGCCGATTCCCCAACCGCTTCCATGCCTGGGATATTACTGCGTCAGATCAGCAAAATGGCACTGTCACTTTTACCACCGCTGTTCATGCTACGACGATAGTGCATCAAACCGTTGCCAATACATCGGCGAACTCCATTGGCGTTGGTGATGCAACCAACGCCGGCAATGCCAGCCGCACCGGCTTATTCGGATCCGATCCCATCACGCTGACCCATGTTACTTCTACGAATGAATTGATTAGCCACGCAGTTACTTCTGCACTGGTAACTTCGCAAATAACAGAGCAATCCAGCATCTCGCACACCGGCTTGCAGTTGGATGAATCCCATGCAATGGCTACCAGCAGCGCTGCTTCGTCATCGACCACCACCGCGACCGCTGCATTGCAGGGCCTGTTCTCGAAGCAGTCGGTTGCTTCAAGCATCGCCGCCATGATTGGCCACAGTGCGACGATGATCGCCGAAGACGGATTGGAAGCCTCGCTGCTCGTGCTGCCCATCATCGCTTTCTGGGTTTATCAATCGCGTTTGTCCAAATCCCATGGAGTCCAATCATTGCACTGGGCTTCGCTGGATTAATTAACTTTACCAAGCCACTCCCTCCCAAAACTTTACGCTCATGGCCCAAGCAATTGTGCCATGAGCGTAAAGTGTTTTCGGATTGGTTCTTTTCGCAAAATGCGTCACTGGATTTCGCGAGATGAATGCCCTATCTTTTTAAGCAGATGGCAGCGTAGCTCAGTTGGTAGAGCAGGGGATTCATAAGCCCCGGGTCACAGGTTCGAGTCCTGTCGCTGCTACTTTCCATTGCCCCTCATTCGAGGGGCATTTTCGTTTGTAAACCCTATCTCTCTCTTGACTTCGGATCGTCTCGTCGTTCCCGTGCCAAAAATCCAAATTTCGCAATCCCAAGCCAATTTGGGTGTGAAAAATCTGCGAAATGGGTGTGACGAAAAACATTTTGCTGTGACAGACTGAAACCCCTTCAGCTTCGAAGTCGAGAACAAGGCATGCAAGCAACAGGAATAGTCAAACTGAAGAAAAAACTGCCACGAGTATTCTGGCGCGGCTTCTTGATGCTCATGGCATAAGGATCGAGCAAGGCAGATTGAAGCGCATCTATTCCTTCGGGAATTTTGTTTTCTCGATTGTCTGCCCCTCGTTTTCCGCCATCAAAGTCATCAATGCAAACACATGCTGATTCGGATAATAATCGCGGCAGAATCGCTGGTCACTTCGGCCCATCTCCACCGCCAAGCCAGTAGCAAACCGAGAATCGGTCCACGCGATCAAACAGGGATGAGTACGAAGATCGTTCGGTTTTGTATAATAGCAAAATACTTTACAATTGCCGTGAAGCCTGTTGGTAGGAGTTAGCGCAGAGAAGCGTTGTTATCACCATTCGATTTTTTCGCCACATTAGGAATCCCAATTAGGAATAGACATCAAATGGATGCAATAGTTTTTATTAAAGAGCGTAACGGGGCGCGAGCCCGTAGGAGACGTTTGAGTAAGGCAGTTCGAGGTATTTCAGTTGCATCAATTGAGCAGTTGGAAACACGATGGCTTTTATCATCGGATACTTGGGTCGGCGGAACGAGCGGGAATTTTAATGTGCCGAGCAATTGGAGCAGCGATTCGGTGCCGGGGGATGGAGATACTGCCACGATCGATACGGCAGCGACCATCATGGTGACCGATCACGAGGCGCCATCGATAGTCAATGTCACCGACAGCGGCGCGGAGATCGATATTGTCTCCGGCGGCGAATTTTCTGTGCGCGAGGGCGGGACGATAGCGGGGCTCATCCAGGCGGATGGAATATTGGATTCCGGGGCGAGCGCCGGCACTCCGGTAATGCTTACGGGCACACTGAATGTAACGGGGCAATTCAACGGTGGATCTTTCACCGACACGGGAACGATCAATGTCAGCGGGTCGGCGGCGCTGATAAACATTAACGTGACCAATCAAGGCACGATGAATATTTCCGGCGGCCCGAACCTGAGTTCGGGAACGATTACCAATGCCTCCACCGGGATTATTAACTTCAACGATGACGACGGCGTCTCTCAGTTAAATACCATCATCAATAGTGGTCTCATTGTTAAAACCAGCAGCAGCGGCAGCGGGACGGCCACTCTCCCTAATGGCGGAGACCTCATTGATCTAGGTGGAACCATTGAATCGCAATCCGGCACGCTGGAAATCCAAAGTTATTTCTGGGCGCAGAACACGACGCTGGAAGCGTCGGCGAACAGCGCGGTGGAGTATGCGGGAGCAAGCCAGGATTTTTCCAATGCCATGTATGTCAGCGGCACCGTAACCGGGAGCGGGGCGGGGAATTTTATATTGAGTGCGGGACTGCTTACGACAGGCTTGCCAAACAACAATATTGGCCAGGCGCTGGCAAGCGGCACGATTAATTTTCCGCAAGGCTTTGCCGAAGTCACCGGCGCCACGGTGCGCTATGGATCACTCGGCAGGTTGATCAACACCGGCTATCTCCAGTTCGTCGGCGACAGCGAGCATCCCGTGATCGATATCGACAATAAGGGGACCATTGTCGTCAGCGGCATGGGCGATCTGGGGTTTGGCAATCAGACTGGTTTCATCAACGACACGACTGGGATATTGGATTTCACCACCGACGCAGGAGTGGATGACGAAGGGGACGGCAATGGCGGTTCATACAGCGTTACCAACGAAGGAACTATCGAAAAGACCGGCGGTACGGGCACGACCGTGTGGAATGCAGTAGATCTGGACGACATCGGGGGCACGATCTCGGTGCAGAGCGGCACGATGGCTTTTCCCCAGCATGTCGCTTTACAAAATTCTGTCTTCACGATTGCAGCAAATAGTGAGATTGTCTTTTCAAACACCGATGGCAGCGGCACGGGCACGACTCGTTTCTTCTCGGGCACACTGACTGGCAGTGGCGCGGGTCACGTGGTATTCGGCGCTGACGTTGCCGACACGGCTAACCCGGATAATTCGTCCGCATCATCCGGCGCGATTCTGAATTTTCCAATAGGATTTGCCCAAGTCACCGGAATGGAATTCGATGGTGGCGGCGCGACTGAGATCGTCAATCAGGGATATCTCGACTACATCGGTTCATCTCAGCATGCAGGCATGGCCTTGGTTAACCAGGGCACGATTCGTGTCACCGGCACGGGTGATCTGGATGTCAATCGCAGCGGTGAATTTATCAACGCTTCGACTGGCATTCTCGATTTCGAAGCCGATGCGGGAGTGGCTAACGATAATGGCGGGTCGCCTTTCATTAATGAAGGCCTGATCGAAAAAACCGGTGGCACGGGAATCAGCACCATCGGTGACGGGCAGAACGTTAACTTCAATAACGAAGGTGGTACGTTCGATGTCGAGAGCGGCACGCTCAGCATCGCTAACGGCGGTACGAGCTTTGATTTTACTATCCCTGATAATGGCATCCTCGCTGCGCCCGGAACTTTCTTTGAATTGGGAGGGAATTCCGTTTCGCTGAGCATCTTTGTACAAGGAAATTTGAATATCAGCGGCGGCGGGACATTCGAGCTGACGGGTGGTTATCTGCGCGGTCCGAACGGTAACGATGGGCAGGATATTTCGCAGCCCGCCACGCTCGATTTTGCGAACAATCAATTCCTCGTCGATGGCGGTGGATTTGACGACAATCAGCATCTGATCAATGATGGATTCGTCGATTTCGAGACTGGCGATCTCGGCGATCTAATCAACGACGGCACATTCAATGTCGAGTCGGCCGGGACTATTCGCAGCGGCGGCGGATTTCTCAATGAAGTCGGCGCGAATCTCTATTTCAACGGCGCCAATCAAATCCTGGCCTTTGGAAATAACGGCACGATTACCAACAGCGGCACGCTGACCGTCGATCCTGGCACGGGAAATACATTTGACGCATCCCAGATCGAGTGGGCCAATACCGGCACGATCGTTTTTGGTGCCGGCACTACTAATTTGCCCTGGGTGGCTAATATGTATAATGCCGACCCCTACCTGTTTCCGTCGTACACTTCGGTTCCGTCCGGCTCAACTTTTGATTTGCAGAGTGGCGCTACCGTCACCGTAGCTACGAGTCCCAGCCTGACATCCATTGCTGGCACGGTCATTTTGAACAGCGGTTCGTCATTTCCTGCGATTGCCAATATCACGATGATTACCGGTGAACTTCAGGTGCTGAGCGGCGAAACATTCGCCACAGCGGGCAACCTGACTAACAATGGTACGCTCAGCGAGGGCGGAACGGTTACCGTTAATGGCAATTACAC
>DASXDR010000171.1:0-76364 GCA_036490535.1 Tepidisphaeraceae bacterium
CAACAGCGGCTCAATCTTTTTCCACTGCTCATCCGTGAGTTCAGAATCGTGTCGTGACATGAAAAAGACTCCTTTCCATGTCACATTTAATCATAACTGTTTCCATTGCGCGAATTTATCGTGCGATAGGTTTTGAAACAGCTTCTAGTTGTTTTTGCCAAACCCATCGATAAGCGGCTGTTAATAGAAATTAATTTGGCTGACATGGACATAAAAAGGGACGAATGTGTAGAGAGTCTGGCACCTTTTATGAAAGAAGGATTTAATAAAGGTGTTCAGGCTGAATTGCGAGATAGGCAAGATGCTACCAGTAAATATCTACTGGCGGCATTGCTGACTCATAATGAGAGCGTGGTTGGCTGTATTCGGCGAGAACTTCGTAAAGTCGTCGATGTGCTTGTCGAGGATGACGAAATAATCAAAGTATTAACTGCGGAGGTAATTAAGCGAGAAACATTGGATGGACCAGAGGCAGAATCTGCAGCGCGGCGTATTAATCGTACGGAAGCAAGGAGCCTAAGAGCATCAAAAGACCTTACCGATAGTGCCAAGCAAACATGCACTCCCGAGAGCGCCAAACAACCACCAGAAACTAAACCTGCCCAACAGTAACCGGTTCGCTAAACAATTAATTATGAGTTCTCTGCGATCAGCGGGGATGTAACAGCTATCTGCAATATCTAGTAAAGAATCAGGCGCTCATCTTTCGCTTTGAAATCGCCGGTGCGTGCAAAATTGCCTCGCGAAGTTTATCGCATAGCTCTATAAGATGAGCGAATCTCGCTTTTTCCTCCGGCGTTTCTTTCGAGGGAGACTTGGGCTCGGTCATGACCAACAACATGACTCCGAGCGGCATGGATAGCGCATCGGCCAGCAATTCCAGATGATCAATCGTCAGCGAACGTTCTCGATTTTTAACCAGACTGATAAATGGCTCAGAGACGTGGAGTATGCGGGCGATCTGGGCTTGGGTGTATTTTTGTTTCAGAAAATCAATCACCTGGGCTGAGAGCGTAGTCGACATTTGGCCACGATCACGAATCATTTCAGTCTCCTTTGCGACGCAGTCGCAGTTCGGCGAGCAGCATGTAAATTTCTCGGACATGCAGCCATACGCGATTCTGTTCCTCCGCAATGGTCGCTTGCTTCAAGTCGAGCAATTCTTCCTTCAATTCCTCGATCCAATATTCAATATCGTCCCGAAGAAGTCCCTCCCATGCTCTGATCTCCAGCCAACCGCTCCGATAAACTTCAAAGGCCAGTTCATGCCAATCCAATTCATCAGCCATGTCTGCTTTTCCTTCCAAATACCATTTCTTGCAGGCAGGACCAGATAGACACAATAATGATACACCATCTTTACTAAAAGTAAACTCGCGAAATGTTGATTTTTAATTCAATTCTTCGGCCACCTTGTAGCCCAATATCCTGCTCTTCATCCACCGAATAGCCAGCAAATCGCGGAAGCTTTTGAAGAGGCGGTTCCACACGCCATATTTGGATTCGCCATGCAGGCGGGGATTGTTGGTGACGGGGATTTCGACGACTTTGTAGCCTTCCATTTTTAACAAGGTCGGTATGAAGCGGTGCAGGCCGCGGTAGAGTTTTAGTTTGTCGACGCATTCGCGTTTGAAGCAGCGATACGTGCAGCCGGCGTCGGTGATGGTTTCGTCGGAAAGTTTGTTGCGAACAGCGTTGGCAATGCGGGAGCTGGCGACGCGGATGAAATTATCACCCTGGCCGCGCGTGGCGACGCGCGTGCCGCAGACGCAATCGACGGTGGCATCGCCAAAAGCAGCGAGGAAAGCGGGAATGTCTTTGGGATCGTTTTGTAGATCAGCGTCCATGGTCATGACATAGGTGCCGCGCGCGTGGCGCAGGCCGGCATCCGAAGCAGCAGTTTCGCCGCAGTTGAATTGAAAGCGCACGCCGCGCACGCGCTTGTCCTGGGCGCACAATTTCTGGATCGCTTCCCAGGAGCCGTCTTTGCTGCCGTCGTCGACCAGCAATAGCTCAAATGCAACATTCTGCGGATCACACACGCTGCAGATCGCTTCATGCAGCAACGGCAGATTATCTCGCTCGTTATAAACCGGAACGCAAATGCTCAGTGTTGGATTCATTTTGGGCTGATATTTTGCGGAGAGATCGACAAATCGCAAGCAAAGTTAACCACGAAGGCGTAAAGGCACAAAGAAATAGAAATTGGAAATTTAAGATTTGAAATTTTTCATGTCTTCGTGGCTTCGTGGTAAATCTGATAGGTCGGCTTGGAGAGCTGCATCTTTGCGGCGTTTTTTGTAGACGAGCATGAGGTTGCGGACATAGGTGAAGCCGCCCATGCAGCCAAGGATGCCGACAGAATCCTGCTGGCGGAGGAAGTAGGCGAGCTCCATCAGCGAGCCGAGCAGCGAAAGCCACCAGAAGGAAATGGGAACTTTGGATTCGCCGGCCCGTTCGGAATATAGCCATTGAACCAGCCAGCGAAGCTGGAAGACGCCTATGCCGCCGAAGCCAATGACTTTCCAGAGCAGGTAATGGTGCTGGAATGGCATGAAGCCGTCGGGATCGACGGGCATGGTTGCCACGGCGAGGGAAAAGAAAGCGTAGAAGGCGAGAAGTTCACCCATAAAATAATAAGGATGAAGGCGGAAGGATGAGAGAATGAAAAAAATGTCCCGGTTTTATTTCATCCTTCAGCCTTCATCTTTCATCCTTTATTTAATATCCACTGGCTCACCATCGCGCTTGGCTGATTCGTACATCGCCAGCACAATGGCCAACGATTTGCGCGATTCTGCCCCATTGGTTTCTGCTTCGGCTCCTTTTTCCCACGCTTCGAGGATGGAGGAAATATTGTTCGCGTGGGCCTGCTGATTCAACGCAGCAGCATTGGATTTGGTTGGTGAGGCGGCGGGATTCGGGGTCAATTTTGTGAGCAACTCCTGATCTTCCGGTTTGGCCTCACGGAAGGAGAACGTTTTCAGCCCATTTTCGGAGATCGCAGTGCCGTTTTCGCCGCCGATCTCGATACGTGGAGGTTGGCCGGGGAAAAGGGCGGTAGTGCCGAGGATGGTGCCGAAGGCGCCGTTCTGGAATTGCAGGGCGCAAGTCAGCGTATCTTCGGTTTCAATTTTGGGATGGCAGCGCGTGCCGGCATAGGCGCTGACGCGGCGCACCGGCCCAGCGATCCATTGCAGCAGATCGATTGAATGAATCGACTGGTTCATGATCGCGCCGCCGCCGTCGAATTTCCAGGTGCCGCGCCAACTCACATCTTCGTAATATTTTTCAGGACGAAACCAGGGGGTAAAGCTTCCCGCCCAGGTCAGTTTGCCAAAGCGTCCCTCTTCAGCGGCCTGTTTGACCGCGCGATTTTCGGCTTTCCATCGGTTTTGAAAAATGCAGGCGATCTTCACCTTGTTTTTCTCGGCGGCCTCCATCATGCGATCGGCACGTTCCAGCGTAATCTCCAGCGGCTTTTCTGTAATCACATTGATCCCCGCGCCAATGGCCTCCAGCGCCGGCTCCAGGTGCAATCCACTGGGTGTGGCGATATGCACCACATCGATCTGCTCCTTAGCCAGCATGTCGCTCAGACTGGAATAAATTGGCACCGGCGGCTGCTCCGCCTTTTTCAACGCGTTTTCTGCGTTTTCCTTTTTAGGATCGCAAATCGCCACCAGTTTTGCATTCGGCAGGGTCGGTATCACGCGCACATGCGTCGATCCCACCATCCCCGCTCCGATCACAGCACATCGCCATTGTTTGGCCACTTGAAAATACTCCTTTTTAATTGCAGGACCCATCATAAGCCGGGCGACATGGCTGAGCAAAATGTGAAATCAGATTTTGACGCGCGAGCAGGAAATGGTTACACCATGCGTCATGACCGGGGTATGGATGGATGCTCTTCCCCGCACGCTCGCCGAGGGATCGGCCGTGAAGGATAACTATTGGATTGTGGTCGCCTTTGCGATGCTCGTTGCATCCTATCTGATCATGCGCCCTAAGAAGCGCAAGGATCCCCTGGATCGACCCGCGCGGTTTTCACCGGCTCAGGAGCGCGGCGTCGAACGGGAGATGCAGAATCTCCTGGTCGAACTTTCACAAATGACGCAGAAGATGAGCGCGCAGCTGGATACGCGCTCGGCCAAGCTCGAAGCATTGCTGCGCGAGGCGGACGGGAAAATTGCTTTGCTCAAAGCGGAATTGGAGATCAAGCCGATGCCAGCGCCAGGCCCGCGCCTGGTCACCGATTCCATCGAGCCTGAGCCGGTGGACCAGCGATATATCGAAATATATGCGATGGCGGATCGAGGCGTGCCAGTGCGTGAAATCGCGCAGAAACTGGGAAGGCCTAGCGGAGAAGTGGAATTGATTTTGGCCCTGCGGCAAAATACATCGAGGAAAACGAAGGAGATCAATGAGGCTTAATCGAATTTTGACAGTGCTCGCTCTGGCGGTCTTTTCATTTTCAGCCATGAACTGCGAGCATGAGCAGCAAGAGACATCACAGACCAAGCAGCGGGAAATGAAAGCAAGTGTCGATCAGCAGGTGGATCAGCTTTTGAGCCAGCTTACACTGGATGAGAAGCTCTCGATGATCTCCGGCTACAAGGTTTACAAAGTCGCCGGTGTGCCGCGCCTGGGGATTCCTGAGATCAAAATGACCGATGGACCCATCGGCACACGCAACGACGGGAAATCAACCGCATATCCCGGCGATATCTGCCTGGCCGCTTCGTGGGATACCGAGCTTGCCCACGAATTTGGCGTGTCACAGGGACGCGACGGGCGCGCAAGGGCTGATCATGTGATTCTCGGCCCAGCGATGAATATTTATCGCATTCCCATCGACGGGCGTAATTCCGAATACATGGGCGAAGATCCATTCCTGACCGGCACGATGGCGTCGCACGAGATTCAGGGAATTCAAAGCCAGGGTGTGGTGTCGACGGTGAAGCACTACGCAGCGAATAATCAGGAAGAACACCGCATGACAGTGAGTGCCAATGTGGATGAGCGAACCCTGCGTGAGATTTATCTGCGCGGGTTTCAGATCGCCATTACGCAGGGGCATCCGTGGGCGGTGATGTGCGCGTATAACAAAATCAATGATGTGTATTGCAGTGCCAATCGGTGGTTGCTGACGGATGTCCTCAAGGATGAATGGGATTTCCCGGGACTGGTCATGTCCGATTGGGGCGCCGTGCACGATACGCTGGGGCCAGCCAATGCGGGGTTGGATATTGAAATGCCGGGCCAGGAATGGTTCACGCCCGCCAAGCTCAAGCCGTTGATTGATTCCGGCAAAATTTCCATGCCGACGATTGACGATAAAATTCGTCGCATTTTGCGCGTCGAAGTCTCCATGGGCTTTATTAACAGCGATCGCAAAGATGCGAGCATTCCGCTGGACGATCCGAGCAGCCGAGCGACAGCACTGAAGATGGCGGAAGAAGGAATCGTGCTGCTGAAGAATCGCGATGGGCTTTTGCCATTGGATACCGCGAAGGTGAAGACGGTTGCGGTAGTCGGGCCGAACGCCGAGCCGGCCATTACCGGCTGTGGCGGGAGTTCTTATGTGGATCCGTATAACCCGGTGAGTACGCTCGCGGGGATACAGAATGAGATTGGTGCCGACAGGGTGGAATATGTTCCAGCGAGCGAGAAGAGCCAGATTGATGCGGTGATTGCGCATTCGATGTATGAGCCGCTCGATCCGAATACGCAGGGCATCAAGGCGGAATATTTTGCAAATCGGGATTTGTCGGGAAGCCCGGTGCTCATTCGGCAAATGAAGAAGATCGATCAGAAATGGGGACGGCGACGCCCGCCGGCAGCAAATCTGCCGAGCAATGATTTCTCGGCGCGGTTCACGGCCAAGATTCGGCCGCCGACGGATGGAACTTATCTGTTCTCGCTCAGCAGCCATGAAGGGTCGCGGCTGTTCATCAATGGCGAGCAGGTGATCGACATGTGGTCGAGCCATGGCAATCAGCAGGAGAATGTGCATCGCGAGCTCAAAGGCGGAAAGGTTTACGACATTCGCGTGGATTTTTTCAGCAATTGGCCGAGCTGCAGTGTGCAGTTTGGCTGGGGTCCGGCGCTGCCGCTGATTGATGAGCAGGCGGCTGAGAAAATTGCCAAGGCTGATGCTGCGGTGCTGTGCGTTGGGTTCAATCCACAATTTGAATCGGAAGGGTTTGATAGGACCTACGCGCTGCCGCAGGATCAGGAGAAGTTGATTCAGAAAGTCGAAGCGCTCAATCCTCACACGATCGTGGTGGTGAACTGCGGCGGAAATGTCGCAATGGCAAACTGGATCGATAACGCAGCAGGATTGATCCAGGCCTGGTACCCCGGCGAAGAGGGCGGTAGGGCGCTGGCGGAAATTATTTTCGGAAAGGTAAATCCGAGTGGAAAACTGCCAGCCACGTTTGAGAAGAAGTGGGAAGATTCGCCCGGCTACGCAAATTATCCCGGCAAGAATGACGAAGTAAGTTACAAGGAAGGCGTATTCGTCGGCTATCGCTGGTTCGATGCCAAGGGAATCGTTCCGCGCTACCCATTCGGTTTCGGGCTTTCCTATACAAGTTTCGCCCTGAGCGATTTGAAAATTAAGCACGTCAAAGGCCATGAAAATGAATTGATCTTGTCAGCCAACGTGAAAAACACTGGTGACCGCATCGGCTCAGATGTGATCCAGTTTTACGTCGGGCAGGATCAACCAACCCTGCCGACGCCGCCGCGGAAATTAGCCGGATTTGCGCGCGTCGAACTCTTGCCGGGACAAAAAAAGACCGTGCAGTTCCATGTGGATGCATCGACGCTGGCCTATTGGCATCCAAATACGAAGCAGTGGTCTACTGATAGCGGCGGATACCACGTGTGGGTCGGCGAATCGTCGCGGGATTTGCCGTTGACGGCACCGGTGGAGTGGCGGTGAGCGGAGGACGAACAGTGGCATTGAAGTGCCACTGCCAGTTTGCATGATGCTCGCACGGTGTGCACTGCCCACCGTGCACGATCAATTTTCGAATATGGGGCAGATGCGCGTCCTACTTATTCTCCCTGACTAAATTTCAGCGATCCAATCGTAATAATCCCAGCCGATACGGCAATTGCGAGTACGGCATCCCATCACTTGCTGGATCGCGGCCTTGATACAAAAGCTGAAGATTGTTGAGATCGATAGTAAGAGTTTCGTCGTAACCATCGCGGATCATTTCGCCGTGGCTGAAGTCGCGAGTCCATGGTTTTACGCCTGGGGCGAAGGTAACATTGGTCTCGCCGGCGAAGGGTTTTGCCAGGTATCAGCCAAGGGTCGCCAATTGCCATCGAGCGAGTCCGCAATGAAGCCTTTATAGAACCGCGCATTGTGCGACTCGAAGGCTTCGATCAGAGCCAGGTATTTGTGCGTACCTTTGATGTGATAAACCATCGGCCCTTCAAACAAGGCACCGCGCTCCGGCGATTGCAGGACGATAACCGGATCGCTCATGCCATGCGGAAAATCACGGAGCGAAGTCTGGCTGCGATAAAATCGGCCGTTGTCCCCGCAAAAGAAAAGATAAGCATTTTTCTCATCGCAAATCACCCAGTAATCCAGCCAGGCCTGGTCGACCACACTTTTAGGAATCCCATTGAAAAAATCGCGTGGCCGAGTCCACGTCTCCGGCTTGGAGAGATCATCCGCTGTCGAATATTGCGGCTGCTGGCTCACACACATGAGATACCATTTCTTCTGTGGCCGAAAATAAAACACCTGCGGAGCGCAGTGATAGCCCCGCAGATTCGGATTCTTATCCAGATAAAACTGCTTTGCTGTCGCCGCCTGTCCCCAATTGGTGAAATTGAGATAGACCATGCTCCACGCGCCGCCCGTATCGCAGGTAGTAGCGAAGATGTGCCAACGGCCTTTGAAGTAAACAACCGAGGGATCTTTCACGGAAACGATTTTGTGAGTGGCATCCACAATCGGACTAACCAGAACGCCGGTGGATTGCCAATGGAGTGCGGGGAGAAGGTTATGATCTGTCTGAAGATCGCCGGCAAAGGCGATAGTGGTGATCGTTAGCAGGATTGCGGAGAGAAACTTGCGAGGCTTGCGGGGAGAAATCATCGGGATTTGATTGTATCGAATATGAACAAGAGCAACGCGGCAATCATATCCGACTGCCTCACTTGTCTATTGTCAATGATTATGAACGGGGCTTCAACAGCATGAATTGAATGGACACCAAAAAATCGCTACTGTTTAGCTGCTCACGTTTCTAGTGTGCGATATGAGATCGTGCGGCGAAGGATCAGCCCCCCCATCAGAACCAAGCCGAGCGAGGGTTCTGGAACGCTAATGGTCGCGTCAAATCCTGTGGAGAGAAATTGATAGTTGGAGGGTGAACCGGCCACAACGAAGTCGAGGGTATCGCCAGCTGCAACCAATTGGTCGAAATTAAAAGTCGCGGAGCCATCAGACGAGGAGATCGTGGAACTATAGAGGGGCAACAATGCACTGTTGTTCAGCAGAACTTCGACAGGATGGCTGTCCGTGTGGCCGCTCTGATCAATATTCTGAAACACGCCGCTAATGTCGTAAATTCCCGTAGTTGGCGCCTTCCATTGCACGTCGGCAGCATCCTCTTCAGGATCGACCAGCAGCAAATTCGTCGGCTGAACAATGGTACTTTCATAGGTGGTGGGAGTGCCACTCGTATTTTTAATAACGCTAACTGAATCGGGAACGTTTTCCCCGCTCCAGTCCCATGGGTTGGTGCTGCCGGGGAAATCTCCCGACGGGGTCAGCGCCGTCTGCAATCCGCCGATGGTGCTGCTGTACAAATAGCTCCACTGCCCGCTGGGATTGTTCCCCGCAGTGAAATCGTTAACAGCGTCGTAAGTATTCGCTTGAACGGAAGTAATAGTGATTAACGCAATTAATAAACCCAGGCATGTGCAACTTGACCAGCGCATAATCTCCTCTCCTGAAGTGGTAACCGGAGTATACCAAAATTGTTGGCATACGCAAACAAAAAATAAAATTGTTTTTATTGGTAAACCGAAGTTGTTAACGCATCACTGATTTAACGCGTGGCACAGAAGTGATCAAAGCAGGATTTTCGATGCCCCTGCATACGGCGCTTGCTCAGACATCTCGTCACATCGCCGCTCCAGCTGGCGAGATAGCTTGTAGTAGCCGGCTACTTCGTATCGCACGCTCGCGTCGTTGATCACTTCATCGATGGTATGGCCGGTGTATTTCAGGACCCGCCTCAGCATGAACTGGGGAATTCTATATTCAGCAACCCCCGGCGATCGCGCGATGGCTTGACCGCCGGTGCTGCCGAAGAGAGATAGGAAACTTCGCATGGGCATGCCTTTGCGAAATTGCGACGGAAGACATGAGATTATAGCAATGTAGCGGGGCTTTAACCGCCCGGAATTTAATCTGGGCGACTGAAGCCGCCACCTCTATATGACTCTGTGAGACTAATTAGATAAACCTTGGTTGAAGTACAACACGAAAGTGAATACTGTTATGGCATCACTAGCGCACAGCGTAAAAAATTAGGGCGGTATGATGGATAATGAATTCGACCGGCTTTGTGATGTCCACGGCTTCAGTAAAGTGGCTTCTATCTTGCGCTCCTATTTGAAGCCTTGCATTGGGATATCTTTGAAAACTGGTACTGCGCCAAATGCAAACAATTCAAAGCTAGGAGGTGACCCGGGTGTTCCAGAGGATTTTGAGTGGCCGCTACATAAGAATCGACCGCTCGATTTTCTAGTGCAGATCAATCTGCGCGAGGTACCCCGACTTGATTCGGTTGGACCTCTGCCATCTGATGGGATGCTGGCATTCTTTTATGACTTAGAGGAACAGCCATGGGGCTACGATCCAGCAGATCTTTCCTTCTATAGGATCTGTTACTTTGCCAATTCCACGAAATTATCCATTGCTCCACGACCGGGGCACCCGAATAATTCACCTTCATTGACCGAGAAGAGCATCGAATTCTGGTCTACCTATTCCCTCCCTGGTATGAGATCTCGAGCATGGTGGCCAATTTTAGAACAAATCGCAGGACCGGAGAGAGAGATTAATGTGTGTGCCTACGATAATTTATCCGAAGCAATCTTCTGCGCGACAGCCCCGACAAAAGAAGGTCCCCGACACAAGATCGGGGGGTATTCCGACAATTGCCAAGGCGACATGCAACTCGAAGCAGAACTTGTCATGAACGGTTTGTATTGTGGCAATGGGTCCGGATATGAAGATCCAAGACGGCCAGAATTAGAAAAGAAATGTGAGGACTGGCAACTCCTGCTGCAATTAGATACAGATTACACATCCAACCTCGTCTGGGGAGATGCTGGAATGATCTACTTCTGGGTGCGGCGGCAAGAACTGGCTAAGCGCATTTTTTCACAGGCGTGGATGACCCTCCAATGCGCCTAAAAAAATTTTAAGGAGAGCCGAAGCTAATTTGATGGCGATCTAGCGAGAAGCTCGTTGAGAGGGTATCCCTGCCGCATTTTTGCTTTCGAATAAATGGTGGACAAGGCCCGCTCTACTTTGATTCGAGCAACCGCGCCACTTCCTGGCAATCCTTATCTCCGCGACCCGAAAGATTGATCACGATGGATTTATTTTTGCCCAACGTGGGCGCGAGCCTCGCCGCATGGGCGATAGCGTGAGCGCTTTCCAGAGCCGGGATGATGCCTTCGGTCTGGGCTAAGAGTTGAAAACCTTCGAGGGCTTGGGAGTCGTCAATGGTGACGTATTCCACGCGGCCGACGTCTTTCCAGTTGGCGTGTTCGGGGCCGACGCCGGGATAATCCAAGCCGGCCGAGCAAGAGTGCACGTCGGCGGTTTGGCCGTCGTCGTCTTGCAATACATAGGAGAGGGAGCCGTGGAGGACGCCGGGTTTGCCGGCGCACAAACTCGCGGCGTGTTGGCCCAGTGCAGAGCCGCGACCGCCAGGTTCGATGCCGATTAAATTTACATCTCGGTCGTCGGCGAAGGGATAAAAAATTCCGGCAGCATTCGAGCCGCCGCCGACGCAGGCCAGAATGTAATCCGGCGAAATTCCCTGTGCCGAACACTGAGCTTTGAGTTCATTACCGATGACGCTTTGGAAATCGCGCACCATCATGGGGAAAGGATGCGGCCCAGCCACGGAGCCAATGATGTAATGAGTCTCGTTCACACTCCCCATCCAATCCCGCAACGCTTCGTTGAGGGCATCTTTCAACGTCTTCAATCCCGAATGCACCTCAATCACATTCGCCCCAAGCAATTTCATCCGAAACACATTTAGATTCTGCCGCCGCACATCTTCCTCGCCCATGTAGACATCGCATTTGAATCCAAACAACGCAGCAACAGTTGCCGACGCAACGCCATGCTGCCCCGCTCCGGTTTCGGCAATGATGCGCTTTTTTCCCATCCGTTTGGTGAGCAACGCCTGGCCGATGCAGTTGTTGATCTTGTGAGCGCCGGTGTGATTCAGGTCTTCGCGTTTGAGATAAATGCGTGCCCCGCCGAGGCGTTCGGTCAGGCGGCGAGCGAAATAGAGCATCGACGGCCGGCCGATATAGTCGTGGCAATAGGATTGAAATTCTCGTTGAAATTCCGGATCGCTTTTGGCTTTGGCGTATTCACTGGTGAGCTGCTCGAGCGCGGACACGAGCGTTTCCGGAACGAACGTGCCGCCATAGGTGCCGAAATGGCCAGCAGCATCGGGAAGCGAGGAAAGAATAGTCATCCGCTAATAGTAAGGGTGACGACATTGCGGAAACAAGCACCCTGATAAATTGCCAAAAAACGCAGTTCTCTGACTACCGATTTCGCATTTCGAAACACATTGCTGATCCTTGTTGTATTTTGTGTAAATTATGTGATTGCCTACTACAAGAAATGTAATATTATTGGAACCACTGGGCTATGTATTTTCTGGCATGTGCCGGATTTGCCTCGTGTTTTTAGTTAGATCAGGAGAGAATGCAATGAAGTGCTTCAAGTCTATCGTTGCTGCGGCAACGATCGGTGTTTTCGCTGCCGGTGCAATGGCCGACAGTGTTTCTTTTAACGCGCCGGTTTCTGTCACACCCTCGTTCACGAGTGCGACCACTACGTTTGCACCCGCGCTGCAGCAGTTCAATTCCTCGCTGGGAACGTTGACTGGCGTCAGCGTTTCGCTCAACGTCACAGTTACGCCAATCGTCAGCGTGCTCAATTTGAGCCCGACTGCCCAGCCGATTTTTTCCGCGGCGACTGCTACCAATCCCGCATCTGTAGGGAGCACTGGCCCGGACACACCGTTCACCGTGGTTGATCCATATGATGCCACGAATACGGTGAGCACGGATTACTATTATGCCATCACCAACCAGATGACCACTGCCGGGCAATTCACCATCACGAACTTTTCTGATCCAACGGCCAGTTCACTGGCTGCTCTGGTTTCGACGGTTCCGGGCGCTGATTTCGTGAACTACGTCGGCAGTTCAACTTACGACCTGCTTTACACCTTGCCCACTGAAACCTCGACCTCTTCCGGATCCGGCGGACTGGTGGGAGCTGGTGGCACTTGGGAAATCGACGGCACGGCTACCGTGACATACTCGTACACTCCATCGAGTGTTAACGCGCCTCCATCCGTTCCGCTGCCTGCTGCAGCAACCGGTGGATTGGCTCTCATGGGCCTGATCGCTGCTCGTAAAAAGTGATTGGCCTAATTTCGTCCGATTCCTGAAAATTACCACAGCCGCGGCGCATTGCGCTGCGGCTGTTTTTTTGATCAGAGTTGCTTATTTCGGATCGCGCGAACTGATAAAAACAAATGTAGCTTAGCAAAATCCCTTATTGCCCGGCATCAGCGATGCTGGCCTGCACCGTGGGATAAATCACGTGATCAAAGCGCAGATCAAGCCACTGCTGATTTGCATCTAACCGATGGTACTGGGCGTAGATTTGCTGAAGGTGTGCCAATTTCACGCTCGGCGATGCTTCCGTGAAATCATCATCCCCAGGCGGTCGGCCCCAGTGAATTTGCGTGTTCGCCTTTGTGATCAAAGTGAGCAGGGGGGAATGCGGATGATTGGCAACGTTGGACACGTCAATCCGCACGATGTCATCCGCATAGGAAACGTGCGAAAGCAGGGCAGACATTTTCAATCCCGCTGCCATGTCGCTGCCGGGCCAGACCGATCCGGGTGCCGCGGGCGATTGTGTTTGGCCCTGAATAATCCGCAGCTGCGTCGGGCCCGTGCCAGTAGCGCCGAACATGATCTTGGGTAATTCGTCGGCGGAGAATTTTTCGGGGAGCAGAACCCCATCATCCGCAACGAGCAGATATTGATCGTCGCTTTGCACAAGGGCGGCCGGCGTGCGATAGACGCAATCGATCCGCAGCGTGTCGCCCGGTAATTTGCCATACACCCGGCGAACCTGCTTTACGGCTTTCACCCACGGATTCCCCGAAAGCGTCTTGTACGCATCAACCAGAACCTTTTTATCAAACGGCGAGCTCGGCCCCGTAGGCCGAACCGAATCAGTAATTGATTGAGCGAGATAGCTGCTCATCCAAACCGGCTGATTCTCCATTACCACCACCGGCCGAACCGGCGTCGACATAAATTTGCTGATCACATAGCTTCGAATCCGCATGTACCCGGCGAATGCCGAGCCCACCACAAGACAAAGCACCAGCACCACAAGAGCGGATTTGCTGGGTCGGGGAATGCGAGATACGTTGCGCGCAGCCATGAGTATTCTTTTATCGGACATGTCCCGTGATTTACTGCAATCCAAAACTCAATTTGCGTTGCGACAGAGAGCTTCTTCTCAATTTCCAGCGATTTAAGAGAACACGAAATCGCGAAGGCGCAAAGAGGAACGCGAGATAGAAAACAAAAGCCCGAATTCCTTCGCGGCATTTTTTCGCGCTATCGCGCCTTCGCACTCTCTTCGGACGCTCACCCGAATCGAACCCATCGGTGTGGCTATAATTCCCGCGCTTTGCTCAAATTCGCCAGCGTGTTACGATTGCATACGCCGGAAGAGGAAAAAAAGTTCCCGTAGCTCAATTGGATAGAGCGTCGGCCTCCGGAGCCGAAGGTTGCAGGTTCGAGCCCCGCCGGGAGCATTTGGGAAGATAGGACTGTATTGCTCGCTCGAATCTGTCCATTCCAAACCATATTGCCATGAAGAATTCGATCTTTGCATTAGGCGTCGCGATCACATGCAGTCTTGTGCAAGCGCAGACAACTCTCTGGCAACCCTCTCCAGGCCATACGCAGGTCCCGATATGGCCGGGAAACGTGCCTGATGCGCAGCCGCTCTCAGGCCCAGAGACTGCGACCACCATAGCAGCCAAGCCATACATATCCGTGACAAATGTTTCGCAGCCCACGATGACGGTCTACTCGCCAACAGGAAAAAATACGGGAACCGCGGTCGTCGTATTTCCCGGCGGCGGTTATCAGATTCTCGCTATCGATCTCGAAGGCACCGAGATTTGCGATTGGCTGGCTTCCAAAGGCATCACGGCCATACTTCTGAAATACCGCGTACCGCTGCAGAGAGCCGAACTTTATTCCGAGCCGTCCCCGCAGGCATTAGAAGATGCGCAGCGGACACTTGGCCTCGTGCGTTTTCACGCCGCTGAATGGCACATCGATCCGCACAAGATCGGCGTCATCGGTTTCTCCGCCGGCGGACACATGGTGGCGGCGATCAGCACGCATTTTGACAAGCGTTTGTACCTCGCAGTGGATGCAGCAGACCAGCAAAGCTGCCGCCCTGATTTCGCCATTGCCTGTTATCCCGGCCATCTGTACAGCAAAGATAAAGGCTTCACATTGAATCCGAATATCCCGGTTACCCGCGACACGCCCCCCACATTCATACTGCAAGCTGAAAATGATCCGGTAGACAACATCAACAATTCGCTCGTCTACTACATGGCCCTGAAGAACGCCGGCGTTCCAGTAGAAATGCATTTATACGCCCAAGGCAGTCACGGCTTCGGCCTAAGGCCCACCAAGCTCCCCATCACCCATTGGCCCACCCTGGTAGAAACCTGGCTGCGAACAATCGGAATGATCTAGCGCATGTTCACTGCTTCTAGAAGCCGTCCGAAAACCAAACCTATCGCACCTCCTAGTTGATCCGGGCCGTCCTCGGCCCGATTTTTCATCCCAGAAGGCGTGTTTCCGCACCGGTTCTCAGGCTGAAAGGTTTAGCGCATGCAAAAGTAGATTATGTATTGCCCGCACTTCGGCCTCTACAGTACAATAAACCCTGCATGCATACGCGGAATGACCAAGTCGGCAGTTTGGAACTGTCTGATTTTTGGGGAAATGCGATAGGGAATGAAAATCTCTCTACCGACTGGTGCCGGGAGATGCTCAATGCACTACCCGCAGCCGTCTACACCACCGATGCTGATGGACTTTTGACCTATTTCAATCCCGCCTGCGCCGCGCTCGCCGGCCGTACGCCAATATTAAACCATGATCGCTGGTGCATAACTTGGAAGCTGTATCATCCAGATGGCACCCCGATGCCGCCCGAGCAATGCCCCATGGCCAACGCACTGAACGAAGGTCGCGCACTCCGTGGTGGAGAAGCAATCGCCGAGCGCCCCGATGGGACGCGAGTCTGGTTCATCCCTTATCCCACGCCGCTGCGCAACACCGAGGGAAAGATCGTCGGCGGCATCAACATGCTCGTGGATATCACCGAGCGCAAACAGCACGAAGAGGCGCTGCGGCACAGCGAACAAAAACTCCAGCGCGTTCTGGAAACCGATGCCGTCGCCGTGTTGTTTTTCGATTCTCAGGGCGTGCTGATCGACGCCAACGATGTTTTCCTCCGCATGACCGGATACCAGCGCGAGCAAATTGATCGCCGCGAGTTGACGTGGCGCACCATGACGCCTCCTGAATGGGTTGAAGATAGCGAAAAGCAGTTCGAGCAATTCGCCCACACCGGTCGCATCGGCCCGCATGAAAAAGAGTATTTTCTCGCCGACGGCACGCGCCGCTGGATGCGCTTCGCCGGCCGCGATCTGGGTGATGGCACCATCGCCGAGATTTGCATCGACATCACCGACAGCAAGCGCCGCGAAGCGGACAGCCGCGCCTTGGCCGCCCTGGGAACGCAAATGGTCGCCGCAGATAAGCCAGAGATCATCTATCAAAAGATGGTCGATGCTGCCGTGGGTGTCATGCGTTCCGACTTCGCCAGTATGCAGCTCTTTCACCACGAACGCGGCGAAGCGGGCGAACTGGAGCTTCTAGCCCAGCACGGATTCGATCCGGCATCGACGAAATTCTGGCAATGGGTCAGCGGCAAATCCACTTGTGTCTGCGGCCTCACACTCCGCGACGGCGCCCGAGTCCTCATCCCCGACGCGCAGCAGTGCGATCGGCTGGACGATGGCCAGAAGACCGCTTATCGCAACGCCGCCATCTGCGCCATGCAATCTACGCCTCTGTTTTCACGCAGCGGCAAGTTGCTGGGCATGATCTCCACACACTGGCGGCGTCCGCACACACCAACCGAAAATGAGCTCAGCAACTTTGATATTCTGGCTCGCCAAGCAGCCGATGTCATCGAGCGCAGCCTCGCGGAACATGCCCTTCGCCAAAACGAAGCATGGTTGGCTGCACAGAAAGAAGCGCTCCAATCCGCTCTGAATGGCAACCCGTTAGAGCATTCCTTGGGCGCGCTCGTGCGCGGGGCCAGCGAACACTTCGGGCATGAAACGCGCACCGCCTTTTATCGGGCGAATTCAGAGGGCACCGCACTTTATCATGTGGTAGGCATGGGAGCCGAATACGCCAAAGTGATTGATGGCTTCGAGATCGGCCCCGAATCCCTCGCCTGCGGTCTGGCAACCTATAAGGGGCAGTCGATTCTGACCGCCGATGTAAAAGAAGAACCTCTCTGGCGGACATGGTTGTGGGCGGCCGAGAAATTCGACTTTCGCGGCTGCTGGAGTTTTCCCCTGCATACTTCGCAGGGGAAATTGCTGGGGACTTTCACCGTCTACTGGCGCCAGCCGCGCCGAGCGACACCGCGCGACATCTCCTTCGCCAGCGCCGTCACCGATACCGCCGCCATCATCGTTTCACGACACGACGAAGCCTGTGTACGCCAACAGGCAACCGCGAGCCTGGCGCATGCAAAAGAGGAAGCCGAAGCTGCCAACATCGCCAAGGATAATTTCCTCGCGACCCTCAGCCATGAATTGCGCACGCCCCTCACTCCGGTATTGGCGACCCTCTCGTCGTGGGAAGCGCGTCGCTCCTTCCCCGCGGAACTCTCAGAAGATCTGGAAATGGTCCGCCGCAACGTCGATCTCGAAGCGCGCTTGATCGATGATCTCCTCGACCTGACGCGCATTGCCAAGGGCAAGATTACCCTGAACCTCGAAGTGCTCGATGCCCAGAAGGTGCTCGATTCGGTTGTCGAGATGTACCGCAGCGAAATTAACGCCAAACGCATCACCCTTTCGCTGCGCCGCCAAGCCACTCACCGTTTCGTCCAGGGCGACCCCGGTCGCTTGCAGCAAATATTCTGGAACATCCTCAAAAACGCAGTCAAATTCACCGCTGAAGGCGGCAATATCGATATCGCAACCCGCGACGATTCCAACGGCCACGTGCAAATCACGATTACAGATACCGGCGTGGGAATGAACCAGGACATTCTTCGCCGCGTCTTCGAGCCGTTCGAGCAGGAAACCGCCGGCCGTTATGGCGGACTTGGTCTGGGATTGGCTATCACCAAAGCCTTGGTCGAAGTTCAGCACGGAACCATCGAAGCCCGCAGCGACGGCCCCGGTAAAGGCGCCAGCTTCATCATCACCTTGCCTTGTGTGAACCGCCCCGGCGCAACCAAGCTCCTTTCGCCGCCTGTACAATCCGCTCGCCATTTCACCAAGGGCGCCTACCGCATCCTGCTCGTCGAAGATCACGTCGACACCGCGCGCGTGCTCGCGCGGCTGCTTGCGGTCAATGGACACAATGTCACCACAACCCACTACATTGCTGAGGCCTTAAGTGCCATAAGAGGCAATGATTTCGACCTTCTCCTCAGCGATATCGGCCTGCCCGACGGCACCGGCATCGATCTGATCCGCCAGGTGCGCCAGGATCTTGGCAAGAAAACACCCGCCGTCGCACTGACCGGCTTTGGAATGGAAGAAGATATCAAACGCACCATGCAGGCCGGCTTCAACGATCACCTGACCAAGCCGGTTAACTTCGCCCGCCTGGAACAAACCATCCAGCGCGCCTGCAATCCTCACTAAAAACTTAGACTTTTAAAAATGCGCTTGATGCCCACCCTATGTAGCATGGGCGTCTCGCCCATTTCTGACAAAATTAAACATCGGCGAGACGCTGGTGTGTCCAAAAGATTATGCCCTGCCATTCTTGTAGGGGCGGCTGAAGCCGCCCCTACACCGATCATTTGGACATGGCAGTGAGACGTCCATGCTACTGTTTTTAGAAGCTCTAAAACAAAACGGTCCTAAACCCCCGTCGCCTGCGCAATCGCCTTTCGCAATATCAGCAACGTTAACGGTGCCCGGATGTGTGCGCGAAACCCTTTGGAAACCTTGCAAGCATCACCGTCCTTCTCCTCAATGAGAATGCCGGAAATTTTCTTACACGCATGATTCTGATCCAACAATTCACAAGCCGGCCCATCGGGCAGTTTGCTCGCGGTAACCAGCAGATCAAATCGCCCATCTTCACACAATTCATGCGCTTCAGCCAACGTGGCCGCTCGGCTGACGCGACATCCATCCGTATTCAAAAGCCCGACAAGATCGCGAGCTGTTTTATCCTGATGATCTACCAGAAGAACGTGTAGCGCACGCGACTGATCCATGGCGAGCGCGATATTAACGAGGTCAGCTGTTAATGCAAAATTTTTTCGGTTGAATCCGGTCTTTTTTGCTTTGTCACTCTTGCTACGCAAATAATAAATCGGTTATATCGCTTACACTAAATTCTTATGTTGGCGCTTGCATCAAAGTGTGCGGTCCTGATCGTCGAGGATAACAAAGACACCGGAGAGATGCTCTTTAAATTCCTCAAGCGAAAAGGATTTTCATCTGAAGTCGTGCCCGATGGCATGGCCGCGCTCGAATTTCTCGAGGGCGGATTGCCTAAGTGCCTGATTGCTGACGTCCAGATGCCCCGCATGGATGGGCTAGAACTGCTGCGCCAGATTAAAGCGCGCCCCGAATATAAACATCTCCCAGTGATCTTTTACAGCGCCAATTACGATTGGCGAAAGCAGATGGAAGCCGAAGCCATCGGCGCCGCCGGCTGGTATATCAAGGGGATTACCAGTTTGCGTGAGCTAGCAAAGGTCGTCGAGACATATTGCGTGGAGTGAAGAGAGCAAAAGTAATTCGGGGTTACTTCCATTCTGGGAATTCGCCGACTAGGATGCCTGCACAATACGGGGCCGTAGCTCAATTGGGAGAGCACCGCGTTTGCAACGCGGGGGTTGCCAGTTCGAACCTGGTCGGCTCCAGTTTTGGGAAGCGACTCACATCTTCTCTATGCGGTATTTGTGCGAACGCCTGCCGTTCTTACCCGCTTCATGAAATGCACAATCCCTCGCGAGCCGAGGATCAGCCAGATGGCGATTACGACATGAATGACAGACGCCCAGAATTGCGACTGCCAGCCCGATAAGTACCACGCCAGACCGCCATGCTCGGAGCCAAGCTTGTATTCGAGTAGAATCTGCACCACGGAATCGATCCCCTGAACAAGCAGATAAATGCCGATTACTGAGATGGCGACGGCCATGACGTCATCTTTTGTCACGGTGGCGTTTGTGACGGGCTGGGGATCGGTCGAAACCATGCGGCTTGCCAGCCGGGGGGCCCGGAACCAGAGAACCCAGGCGATTACGCTTTGTGCCACCGTCAGGATCAGAATCGGAGCGTACGTGTAGATGGTTAACCCGACCCGGCGTGATGGCACAACTACGTTGTCAATGAGATACCATGCCAACGAAAGGAGACTCGCTAGATCCATAACGATCTGCACGACGACCCACAGCGCCAAAATCTTACACGCCAAAACTGCAATTTCGTGCCGCGTCATGTGTTCTTCCCATCGCGATGCGCATCGAGAATTTTGCCGATGACGGCAGAAGTGCTTTTGCCATCGATGAGGGGGGCTAGGGCGATTTTGCCGCCGTAGCTTTCGACGAAATCGTGGCCGACGACTTGCTGAACGGAATAGTCGGCGCCTTTGACGAGCACGTCGGGGCGGATGGCTTCGATCAATTCGCGCGGGGTGTCAGTGTCGAAGGTGATGAGATAATCGATGCTCTGCAATTCCTCGAGGACTTCCAGGCGATCAGTCTCGCCGATGATGGGGCGTTTTTCGCCTTTGAGGCGGCGGATGCTGGCGTCGGTATTGACGCCGACAACGAGGAGATCGCCCTGGGCCTTGGCGAAGCGGAAATATTTTGTGTGGCCAGGGTGGATCAGATCGAAGCAGCCATTGGTGAAAACGATTTTTTTCCCGGCAGCGCGGTAGCGGTGGAGCTCGAGCAGGAGGGATTCGAGGCTCCGGACTTTACCGAGGTGGACGTGGGCTTCGATGAGCAGATCAGCGATAATTTCCTGCCGGGTGATGGGAACGGAGCCGAACTTTTCGCATTCCAATCCTGCCGCGACATTGCCGAGGGCGGCAGCTTGTTCCCAGGTCGCGCCCGCGGCGCGCGAGGCGGCGAGCATGGCCAGCAGCATATCGCCAGCGCCGGCTACGTCGTACGCTTTGCGTTCCCGGCCATGGATATGTTTTTGCGTGCCATCGCGCATGGCAAGCAAAACGCCATGCTTATCCATAGTAATGATCGCTGCTTCAAGATTGAGGGATTCAATAAGTTTCCGGGCGGATTGGCCGGCGCCGTCGATGGTTTCGGGAGAGCCGGTTGCGCGGCTGGCTTCAAAGCGGTTGGGTTTCAGGGCAGTAGCACCAGAGTATTTGGAATAATCCTCGACCGCAGCAGGATCGACGATCGTCGGGATTTTTTTCGCCCGGGCCATCTCGATAATTTCTCGACAGACAGCAGGGGGGAGCAAACCCTTGTTGTAATCTTCGATGCACAGGACATCGCAATCTTCGAGCGATTGCTCAACAGCGGAAAGGAGCCGCCGGACCATTTCGCCTTCGATGGGAGCCGCGTTTTCGTAATCCAAACGGATCATCTGCTGCGCGTGGCGATGCTGAGCCAGGCCGACGAGCCGCACTTTGCTGGTGCTGGGACGATCGGCGGTTTGCAGGAGAAAAAGCGTGTCGCATGAAAAATCGCGGAGGAGCTGATTGATCTGTCGCCCCGCCTCGTCGGCGCCAATCATACCGATCACGCGCGTTTTAGCGCCGAGCGTCGCCAGATCAGCAGCGACTCGTCCCGCACCCCCCAGTCGCAATTCTTCTTTCTGATAATGAATGACAGGAACGGGCGCGTCAGGGCTTAATCGCTCGGCATTGCCGTAGAGATAGCGATCAATCATCAAATCGCCCACCAGCACCACGCGGCGACCAGGAAGTTTGTCTATGAGTTCGATCAGTTCAGTTGCCATGAGTGCGCATAATTTTAGGGCAGCGCACGATTTTTTGCATGTGCTGTGGGCCAGTGTTGCGGCCTATCGAGAGGCCTGCTGAAAAGAATTGGCCATTTCCATCGGGACGCGCAGAGAAAAGGGACCGATGCTTGACGGCACGGTCCCTCATATCTAACTTTCAAAATGGTCCAATTAGATCGACCGCGAGAGTCGCGGCAGCTTTCGCGTCACCACCAAACCTGCAATGAGCGCCATTCCGCCATATGCCGCCACGGGAAGCGGAACGGCATCCACTGAAACATTATCCAGACCGGCAAGCGCAGTGGGAGTGGAAGTTCCGTTCTGGAACTCGATAGTGGTTGATGCGCCGGCAGCGGTGAAGGTAGACGTAAAGTGTTCCCACGTCACATAGCCTGATACCGTAGGAGTTACTTTGAAAGAGGTCGCCGGTCCGCCATCAATCAGCAAATCGGTTGCGGGATCTGAATAATAACCGCTGCCCTTATTTGACAGAGCGGCGCCGACCCAGAAACTAACGACGTATTGGGTTCCGGGAGTGGTTGTAATTGTCTGCTCAACGCCATCATTGGGACTGGTATTTCCAGCGCCGGTAAGATCCAGAGATTGGTTACCATCCTCGGCGTTAAAAGCGAGGATGCCATTACTTGGTTCAGTGTATGTGGTATTGATAAGCAGCACGTCGTTTCCGACGACCGTCCATGGGCCCATCGGCCCAGGAGTGTAATCAACATATGATCCAGCTCCCACCACAGGAGTTTCAAAGCTTCCATCGAGAATAAGATTTGCCCGTGCTGCCTGAAAAGTCGAGCCAATTGCGACCAAAGCCGCCAACGAAATAATCTGTAACCGCATAATTCCTCTCCTTCTAGATCTGAGATCTTCTTTAGAAATGTACGAAACGAAAAAAGATTATAATAAATTGACTACATAAATCAAGAGTTTTTCAAAAAAAAAGTAAAAATCTTCTTTGTGGTTGGCAAAATTGCGTAAATTAACATTCAATGGAGTTAGAGATAGCTCAGTCGCCTTCAGGCCCAAGGTCGGTATTAAAGGCTTGCCATATTATTCACCGACAATTTACCGACAATTTAATGAATGTCGCATCGCGCGGATTCATTTCAATCCCGCGATATTCTGCTGAATTTTCTCCACATCCTCAGGGGAGAGTCGCTTGGCCTCTTCCGGAGGAAATTGATTGTTGTACCAGAGGGCTTTCTGATATTGCTCCACAGCTTTTTGCGGCTCGCTAGAGTCTTTCAAAAACTCGGCGAATTCGAGGCGAATACCGACATCGTTCGGATTCAGAGCAGTCGCTTTTTCATAAGCTGCGACGATCGCGGATTTATATTGGCCAGCTTGACGTTGGAAATAACGGGCGCGAAGCAGGTAAGCGTCGATAAAGCGGGGGTTTTCGGCAATGGCCTGATTCACCGCCGCATCGACTTCATTGAGAGGGGCCTGGGCATAGATCAGCGCTTCGGCTTTGCGGAAGGGATACTCGGCGTTGTAGGGGATTAATCGCTGCGCGTTTTCAAACAAAACTGCGGCTTGGTAGCAGTGATTTTCCCGGAATTGCTCGTCGGCCTGGGTCGCATCGGAGTCGGCTAAAAGCACGGGCGCGACGAAAGCGCCAATACACATCAGCGCGATAGCGAGCCAGATTCCGAACGATGCCCAGGCGAATTTGGCAAGGGTGGTTTGAACGGAGCGAATTCCAATCAATCCTCCAATCAGCAGCGCAAATACCATCAGCGGCCCAGGACTCGGATCAAAAATGGCAAAGTCGATGAGGTTATGGATGAGGAATAACCCCAAACCAATTCCAATCGCAGCGGGCAGCCAGGGCAAAGAGTGAGTTGAAAGCTGTTTCTTGATTGGATCCAGAACAAAAAGAATGGAAAGCAGCAGCAACGCCAGGAACAAAAAGCGTCGCATAATCTCGATGAAAATAAACGCCGGGATTTGCGCGAAATCGATGCTCGAAATGACGTTGATAGCCATGGCCAAAATGGCGGCAACGATCAATCCGCGCGCGCTGATAATGCCAGGTTTATCCTGTTCCGCCGGCATCCGCGATGCACTTATGCGCCACCACGAAATCAACAAAAATACTACGAACAGAGTCCCCCCAGCAATTCCCAATTCGCAGAAGACGCGCACAAACATATTGTGCGGGTCTTTGATTTCCTCGGGGGCTGCCGGCAGGCGGAACGCGAGATAATGATCGCCAAAATTATTCCACCCAACGCCGAGCAGGGGGTGCGCGACAAACATATGCGCAGAAGCAACCCAGTAGCGCCAGCGAAAATTCAGACTGTCGTTGTGAAGATTGCCATGACGCTGGCCATAAGAAACGGCCAAGCCGATTACAGCGAGAACCAGCAGCAGAGTCAGCGCGTAGGCTTGTCCGCGAAATCTAATCAGCCAGGTTTTGGCATAACGAACTATGAGAAAGAAAACGACAGCCAGGAAGAGCGTAACAAACGCAGCTTTGCATTGGCTGAGCCAGAGCATCCATAGCAGTGGAATGATGAAGATCAGCAGCGCGAGACTCTTGGGCTTTTTCGGTTCGCTCAAATAAAGCCCGGCGACGACCACCGCGAGCAGCACGAGCATGGCGGCATACGTGTTGGCGGAAGTATAGAACGTGGCAAAGTCGCCATGCAGGATTTTCAGAGCGAACTGTTTGGCAGCGAAGGAACCCTCCTGCCAATTGTGCGATTTGAGCAGATTGGTGCGCGTACCAGCAACGTCATTCAGCCAGCGATCTCGAAGATCGGGCAGATCGACGGTGGCGTAATAAATTCCCTGGGCGAAGAGGCAAAGCAAAATTCCCAGACAGGTGCTAGCCAGGCTGGCAACAGCAGTCCAATCGGTAACCAATTGCGATGCCGCCCAGATGAGCGCTCCCCCGGCAATTAGATGGGCAGCCCCCACACCAGCCGCGTAGCGATCGGTTGCCCATACAAAACTAGTCGCAGCCAGAGCAGCAAACAGCACAAACAGCAGGGGGGCCAAGCCCGCACGCTGGCGTTTTTTGGTTAATGCGCGGTGCAGCAATACCAATAGTGCTGGCGCGCAGCAGGCGAGATCGAGCGCTACGCCGATCGCCGCACCCACGCCGCGCGGAGCCGCCTGGCTGCCCGGCATAACTTCGGTCGGATCGCGCAGAAATTCCTGCGTGAGACAGCGCGTTATCACCATGGCGAGCGCGATGATCAGCGCTGCGCTGCGCAGCCATTGGTATGAAGGAGCTTGAGTTTCTACAGATGTTTTGCCCATGCGGCTTGCAGAAATTTAATCGAAAGCCGAACGCTATGCATCCGCAGAGGGCAGGGGATGGCGTTCCAGCAAAGCGACCACGCCTAGGATCAGCAAAGTTTGAATGAAGATCAGCAATGCGCCGGATGCGGATTGGACATGGGTCAACAAAATTGCTGCGATGCTGGTGGCAGCGGTGACCAGGTATAGACACAACACCGCCGTGCGACGCGACATGCCACGAGCCACCAGGCGATGCGAAAAATGATTGGTATCGCCAACGAATGGGCTTTTCCCGCGCGCCAAGCGTATGAAAACCACCAGCACCAGATCATACATCGGTAGCGCCAGCACAATCACTGGTGCAAAGAGCGCATACCAACCCGCTGCGATATTCACTCCCATCGGCAAAAACGTCGTGCGAATGGTTAAAACGCCAAGCAAAAATCCGATCACCAGCGAACCCGAATCTCCCATGAAAATCGTAGCTGGGGAAAAATTGAAACAAAGGAAACCCAACAACGCTCCGATCAACAGCGATAGTCCCGAAGCGATAAACCATTGGCTGATCGAGAGCGTGGTAATCAAAAATGCGATGGAGCAGATGACAGCAATGCCGGCCGATAGGCCGTCCATATTGTCCAGAAAATTAAAAGCATTGGTGACCGCAGTGATCCACAGGATCGAGAGAATGATTGATGGAATCGGTCCCAACGCCGTGAGTAGGCGCAGGTCGAAGAAGATGACCAGGGCAGCAGTGATGATGAGCTGGAGGATCAGTTTGATAAACGGCCCGAGCGCTTTTTTATCATCCCACAGGCCAATTAAGTGCATGAGAAAGACAGCGAAGAGAATCGCAACCGCCAGCGGGGTTTGCCGACGAATGCCACCAATGTAAGCAGCCACGCCCGAGCGATCGAAAAATCCCAGCTCTGCGCCAAGCAAAATCACCAGCAGGGGAAGCACAGTTCCCCAGAAGATGGCCACGCCCCCGCCGAGCGGTTTAGCGTTGAGATGGATTTTGCGATTGCCCGGCTTATCAACGAAATTAATGCGCGGAGCGATGTGCTTCATCGCCAGCGTCAGCACAAAGGAGATGATAAAGCTTACGCCTGCCAGGCATAAAATGGGAAGAACCATCGCAATGGTAGAAGATAATCCAATCGTGGCAGCAAAAAAAGTTATAATGGCCAGCGCGATGCCTCGAAACGATCTGCAACATTGTCGCGATGCCGCTCTGGACTTGCTCTCCCGGCGGTTGCACAGCGAAAGCGAACTCCGAAAAAAATTATCCCGGCGAAAGTTCGAACCAGAGATGATCGAAACCGTTATCAGCGAATTAAAAAAAATAAAATATGTCGATGACCAGCGTTTCGCCACGACAAAAAGCCTCTCCGCCATGCAACACAAGCACCACGGCCGCCGGCGTGCCTATATGGAACTACTCAAAAGCGGCGTGAAATCGGAAGTCGCAGAACAAGCTCTAAATGGCGTGTACAACCCCGCCGATTCCATCCAGATTGCCCGGCAACTCGCAATGAAAAAAGCAGCCAGCCTGAAGCGCCTCGAGCCGCTGGTCGCCCGACGTCGATTGGTCGGAATGCTCCAACGCCGAGGATTCGAATACGAGGCGATTAAAACGGTGATTGATGAAGTGCTGGGAAATGTGGAATAGGTTTCTTCTTTGCCACTGATGAACACCTATAAACAGATTTAACCGCAAAGGCACGAAGGGCGCAAAGAAAGACCAAGAAAATAAAATTATTCCCTGTATTTCTTTGCGCCCTTCGTGCCTTTGCGGTTATTCATTCTTTAAGATTGCCAGGCATACCAGGTTGGCCTCTGTGTCTCTGTGCCTCTGTGGATGCATTTCTTCCCACGCTTCATATTTCCCATCTGGCGAACTATCATCCTTCTCCAATGGAAGCGAATCCCTACGAACAGGAACGCCGCACAAAGCTTCAAAAGCTCCGTGAGCTTGGCGTTGACCCTTACGGCCAAGCCACCCCGGGCATTGCCCCCTTGGCACAAACCAAAGCCACTTACAAACCAGAAATGGGCCACGACGGCGGCCCCGCAGTTAAAGTCGCCGGCCGCATCATGCTCAAGCGCGATATGGGCAAGCTAAGTTTTCTCACCCTGCGCGACGAAACCGGCGACCTCCAGGTCGGCATCGATAAAAAGCGCGTCGATGAAAAATCCTGGGGCGTGCGCGACCTGCTCGATCTCGGCGATCAAATCATCGTCGAAGGAAATCTCGGCGTTACCAATAAGGGCGAAGTCACCGTCTGGGCCACGAATGTCACCATGGCTTCCAAAGCCCTCCTGCCACCCCCCGCAAAATGGGAAGGCCTCAGCGACGTCGAGCTGCGCTACCGCCAGCGCTATGTCGATCTCTGGGCCAATCCGCAGGTAATGCAATTGGCGAAAATGCGCATCGCCGTCATCGACGAAATCCGCGCCTACATGAAAGCCCGCGGGTTTGCAGAAGTCGAAACCCCCATGATGCAAATCCAGCACGGCGGCGCCAACGCCAAGCCATTTGAAACGCATCACAACGCCCTCGACATCCCCCTCTACATGCGCATCGCCCCCGAACTCTTTCTGAAGCGCCTCCTCGTCGGCGGCATGGGCAAAATCTTCGAAATCAACCGCAACTTCCGCAACGAAGGCATCAGCCCGCGGCATAATCCCGAATTCACCATGCTCGAAGCCTACGAAGCATACGGCTCCTGGGAAACCATGGCCGATCTGGTGGAAGGAATGATCTGCCACGTCGCCGAAAAACTCTTCGGCGGCCTGAAAATCACCCACCAACGCCAAAATCCAATCCCCTCTCCTGGTACTCCGGGGGAGGGCGAGGGTGGGGGCACCCAAAAAGTTATCAACCTCCAACGCCCTTGGCGCCGCGTGCGGATAGTGGATTTGGTAAAGGAGCGAACAGGTTGGGGTTTTAGCAAAGAATCCGACGTCCGGCGTGATTCTCCTGCGACAGTTGCAATGTTGTTCCGGAGAGAACTGCGTCGTTTTGTTAACACATTTCCTGGCAGACAATTCGGACCAGAATTGGACTATAACGATGAAGATGGGATGAAGCTTCGGCAGATTTGTGAAGCTTGGGCCAGTGGAAATACTTTGCCAGTTGGTTTGGAGGAACATTACGACATATCAAATCTAAAGGCTCATTGGGAATATTTAGGCCAAATTTCCACTGCAGAGCAGCTGATAGAAGTTTACGAAAAGGTTATCGAGCCGACGCTGATCGATCCATGTTTTGTTACGCACGTTCCGTCTGTAATTATTCCATTGGCGAAGAAAAATAAGGACGATCCCTTCTTCGCCGACGTCTACGAACTCGCCATCAACGGCGTCGAAATCTCCCCCGGCTACAGCGAACTAAACGACCCAGACGTACAAGCCGCCAATTTCACCCAGCAAGTCGGCGACGAAGCCGAAAAGCAGAAAACCGACGAAGACTTCCTCAACGCCCTCCGCTACGGCATGCCCCCCGCCGGCGGCATCGGCCTCGGTATCGACCGCCTATTAATGATGCTCACCGGCGCCGAAAGCATTCGCGATGTAATTCTCTTCCCTTTAATGCGGCCGCATGCATGAATGTTGATTGGTGATTGTTGATTGAATTTGATAATGACCTTTGATGAATGGAAGAAATCTGTTCCCCACGCGATTACCAATGACTCGCTTTGGCGAGTAGAAGCTTATCGCCTATCATTGTTTCTCGCAGATTTGTCTATGATAGATTTCCCGCAATTGATCAAACGCCGTCCCACCTGGTCGCATGCCGATCAATTATTACGATCCACAGCCGCCATCAGCTCCGATATTGCTGAGGGTTATTCGCGAGGAACAGGAAAAGATCGCGCCAAATTTTTCGAATACGCCTTAGGTTCCGCAAGAGAATCCCGTGACTGGTATTACAAAGCCCGCACATCGCTCAGCGAATCCGCCGTCCAGCACCGCATCGACCTCTTAACCCAAATCATCCGCCTCCTGATCCGTATGGTCGACACCGAACGCAAAACCAACAAACGACTTCTGAGCGCTTCAATCAACAATCAACAATCACCATAATCCCCTTGTATAAACTCCATCTCATCCTGAAATACCTGAGAAAACGCCGCATCGCCTGGGTGTCGCTGATCGCCGTCATGCTCTGCACGGCCATGGTGCTGGTGGTCATCAGCGTCATGGGCGGCTGGCTGCGGATGTTCCGCGAATCTTTCAAAGGTCTGAACGGCGATGTCGTCGTCCAATCCGAAGGCCTCGGCGGTTTCCCCTATTACCAGCAGATTCTCGATCGCATTGCCAAACTGCCCGATGCCGCCGCCGCCACGCCGGTGCTGCATACCTTTGCCTTGATGAAAATCGGCTCGCTCGATCCCATGGGCGTGCAAGTCATCGGCTACAAGCTCGATCAAGTCGGAGCCGTCAATAAATTCCCCCAATCCCTGCATCGCCAAAAGACCGGCACGCCGACCTTTGCGCCATTTCTGCCTGAAGAGGATTACCGCGCAGCGATGGCCAATCCCAATATCAATCCGATGGCCTATCCCGGCATGATCGTCGGTACCGGCGTCGTCGGCATCCACAAGGACGAAAAAGGCGATATCGTCGGCAGAACTTCCGAGATGTATCGCATCCCCAGCACGCTCACCGTGATGGACATGAGCGCCGGCGGCCCGGTCAGCCAGGCCAACGCCAAGCCGCACACCTATTGGATCGTCGATGACTCCGAGACCAAGGTTTATCAGGTAGACGCCAATACGGTGTATGTACCCTTCGATGTCCTGCAGAGAGATCTGGGGATGAATGCGCACTCGATCACCATGGATGGCCACCCGTTTACCCGCCCAGCCCGCACGAATGAAATCGATATCAAAGCCCGCTCCGAAAAAGACGTGCAGCATCTCAAAGATGAGGTAGCAAAAATCGTCGACAATGTTTTTCAAGCCAATGCCGATGATGACACGCCGAGCGTTTATGCCTGGGATGAACAGCCCGGAACCGCACGATTTCTCATGGCCGTGCAAAAGGAAATGGTGCTCGTGACCTTGCTCTTTTCGCTGATCAGCATAGTCGCGGTGTTTCTGATCTTCTGCATTTTTTACATGATCGTCGCCGAAAAAACGCGCGACATTGGCATCATCAAAAGTGTCGGCGCCACTCCCGGCGGCGTCGCGCAGATTTTTCTGGGCTACGGCTTGGCCATCGGCATCGTCGGCGGATTAGCGGGTCTGCTCATCGGCTACGGCATTGTTCATAATATTAATTTCCTGCATACCGAAATGGGCAAGCTGATGGGCATCACCATCTGGGACCCGGACGTTTACGCGTTCGACACTATCCCCAACACAATGGAGCCGATGCAGGTGACGATCATCGTCGCCGTGGCGATTATTTCTTCCGTGCTTGGCTCCCTGGTCCCCGCCATCCGCGCCGCCGGCATGCACCCCGTGGAGGCACTGCGTTGGGAGTAATCAATCGCTTGCCATGAAAAACAAATTCAATTTAACCACAGAGGCACAGAGGCACAGAGGCCAACTTGCATGCAAAGCAATGCGGCAAGGAAAAAGTCTTCGGCAAAAGTTTATTTCTAAGAGATGGTTATTTCGCCAGATGGATTCGACGGCACAAGTTGGCCTCTGTGCTTCTGTGCCCCTGTGGTTGCATCTCTTTTTCTGTTTGTCCCGCGGGTCAATCACGCAATGACTATTACGGCTCCAACAACATCGACCAATACAGCAACCATCCTCCGCGCCTCCGGCGTACGCAAAACCTTCCGCATGGGCGATAGCGAAATCATCGTGCTCAAACAGATCGATCTGGACGTCCGCCCCGGCGAGTTCATCGCCATCGAAGGCCGCTCCGGCTCCGGCAAATCCACCCTCCTCCATCTCCTCGGCGCCCTCGACACCGCCGACACCGGCGAAATTAATTACGCTGGCAAAAACTTTTCCGCCATCGGCCAAGGCGAACGTTCCCGACTCCGCAATGAAGAATTCGGCTTCGTCTTCCAATTCTACCACCTCCTCCCCGAGCTGAACGTCCTCGAAAACACCCTCCTCGCCGCCATGGTGAAATATTCCTGGCTTTCCTATCGCATCCATAAACCCCAGCTGCGCCAGCGCGCAATCGACTTGCTGAACCAACTCGGCCTCGCCGAGCGCATCCGCCATCGCCCCGCCCAACTCTCCGGCGGCGAACGCCAGCGCGTCGCCATCGCCCGCGCCTTGATGAATCAACCCCGAATTCTATTCGCCGACGAGCCCACCGGTAATCTCGATTTCGACACCGGCCGCCAGATCATGAATCTCCTCGAAGATTTACATCGCACGCAAAACCAGACGATAATTATGGTAACCCACGATCGTGCACTGGCCAGAGAGGCAGATCGTGTGCTAGTATTGCGAGACGGAAAATTGGAGATAGCGAATGCGATCCCGGAAAAATGATATTTACTCCCGTCTTCCGCGGTATGGTCGCTTCAGTGACCATGTTGACCTCATAACTAAAGGCTTCTCATAATGATTCAAGCCCCCGCCCAATCCCACGAGAAAAATACCGCTAACCCCATGCAAAATAATTCTCTCAAAATCTGGCTCGACGGCCAGCTCCTGGATAAAAATAACGCCAGGATCAGCGTGTATGATCACGGCCTTCTCTACGGCGACGGTGTTTTCGAAGGCATTCGCATTTATTCCAACCAGATTTTCGAAGCCGACGCCCACCTCCGCCGCCTCTACGATTCCGCCCGCGCCATCCGTCTGGCCATCCCCATGCAGCCCGCCCAGCTCAAGGCCGCCATCGAGCAGACCTACAAAGCCAACAATTTCACCGATGCCTATGTGCGCGTGGTCGTCACCCGCGGCACCGGATACCTGGGCCTCTCCCCCAATAAATGCCCGCAAGCCTCCGTCTTCATCATCGCTGATACGATTGAGATGTACCCCGCCGAGATTTACCAGAAGGGCATGTCCGTGATCGTCGCCTCGGTGATCCGCAATCATCCCAATGCCGTCTCGCCGCGGATCAAGAGCCTGAATTATCTCAACAACATTCTCGCCAAGATCGAAGCCAACGACGCCGGCGTCCCCGAAGCGATCATGCTCAATCACGAAGGCAACGTCGCCGAATGCACCGCCGACAATATTTTCACCGTCCGCGATGGTCGCGTCGCCACGCCGGGTACACAGGATGGCATCCTCGAAGGCGTCACCCGCTCCGTCATCCTGAAACTTTGCGAAAAGCTCGGCATTCCCTGCTGCGAAAAAACCCTCCAGCGGCATGACCTCTACATCGCCGACGAATGCTTCCTCACCGGCACCGCCGCCGAAGTCGCCCCCATCACCAAAATCGACGGCCGCTCCATCGGCAACGGCCATCCCGGCCCCGTCACCAAGCGCCTGATAGACGCATTCCACCTGCACATCCGCGCCAAATAGGAGAAGTTCATTTTGGCGATGGCCTGCGAACAAGAACCGCAATTCCCATCATCCCAACCATACCAATCACGCCAGGTTCAGGCAGATTGGTGAAATATTCCTGGCTGCCCACCAATTGCGAGATAATCAATTGATCCTTCACGCCGCTTTGTATTTCACCGAGATAATATTCTTCGTCGATATCATCCAGCGGCCCATGCAAATATTTCATCGTCCACTGATTCAGAAGATCATCCTGATATGCCGGCGTCGCTAATACCTGAGCCGCCACCGCCTGCGCGCTGGAGCCACCCTGAAGTTCCGTGTCATAAGACTCCAGATCCGTGATGGCTGGAGTTTCATCAAGAAAATCAGAATAGATGGCTGTGACAAACCCACTATCGCTATTGCCGCCGCGATTTTGAAAATATTCCGTTGTCCCCGCGATGGTCGCTTCTATCTGCTGAAATGTCTCGCCCGTCGAAAGCGCTAGAGCAAAGTTATTCAGCTCCGTTGCAGCCGGACTGCGATGCAGCAACAGCAAAAATAAATTGTCCACCACGCCATTGTCGAACGCCAGCCCCGTGGTTTCAATGGAATACGCAACCTGCTGGCGAGTGGCTGTGCCGAGCGCGTTTACATAGCTGTTGGTTTCCACCTCCGTAGGCGGCCGATTTAGCAAATCCTGAAATGCCTGATCAATAAATTGGAGATTCGTCGCCGCCGACGCACTGCCAGCCCCGCAAGTAATAGCAATGATGGACATCCCCAGAATGCTAAGTTTCCGCATTATCCATTTATCAGACTTATGATCCACTTCACATAAAAAAATGCACCAGTTGGCCAGTTGTTAGGGTCATTCCATTCGAAAATCGGTCCCGCACGATAGTACACGAAGGATACGCTGCACTAACTCCCATCAGCCCCGCTCGCGGTTTAACGCCTCCTCCTCACCCATAGCCGCTCGCGGCTTCGCCATCTTCTTTTTCATATTTCATATTTCAAATTTGTTTTGTATTTTGTTTTTCTAATTTCGAATTTCTCCTCACATTGCTCCCCGACCCATGCCCCACAAACTCGATCAAATCCCCACATCACCGTTTAAAAACCTCCGCGAAACCCAACATATCCCCTCGCAGTTGAGCCGAGCCGTCCTCGGCCCGATTCCTCTCCCCCAGTGACGGCATCCTCGAAGGCGTCACCCGCTCCGTCATCCTGAAACTTTGCGAAAAGCTCGGCATTCCCTGCTACGAAAAAACTTTCCAGCGGCATGACCTCTACATCGCCGACGAATGCTTCCTCACCGGCACCGCTGCCGAAGTCGCCCCAATCACCGAAATCGACGGCCGTTCAATCGGCACCGGTCATCCCGGCCCCATCACCCACAAACTGATGGATGCGTTCCACCAGCACATTCGCGGTACGACACCCGTTGGCTAACCTGGCGTTTGCAAATGGGGAAATCTAAAAGCCCACAGCTGGGCCGTGGGCTTTATAGCCGAAATAAAAATGCACTAGCTTCTTCGCCGACGAGCGAATACAAGTCCGGCGCCGAGCAAGCATGTAATGGCCGCTGGCTCCGGAGTCACCGTGATGTTATCCGCGCCAAATGTGACCGGCGACCCTCCGATGTAACCACCAAAACCCACCGTATGCTGACCCAGCGATAACGGCGAGATCGCCGCGGCGATGCTGATATAATTATTGCCGCCGGGCGTGCCATCCAGCAGTGGCTGGGTGGTCGTTACACCCGTGACGTAGCTGTCGTCGAGCGGCTGGATCTGACCATCGACCGACGCGAAAAACTGGCTTACGCCGTAACTGGAACTGACCAGATTATCCAGGTACGCGGCGTCGGTGGCTTGATTAGAGATGCTGGCGGGAAAAGCGGGATCGACGGGCGGGGAATTGTCGGCGAAGAATACCGGAAGATAGAGATATTGGCCCTGACCGACGGTTGAATCATTCTCCAGAACGGTAAAGGGAATGCTCGGCGGAACTGGCGTGGAAGGACTGCCAGAAAACACGCCAGTATTGTAGACGGCAGTATCCTGGGCCAGTTGAGACAGCGAGTAGCCCGATGGCTGCGCTGATGACGGCAACACATTGGCAGCGCCATCGGCAAATAGTTGAGAAGCGCCGGCAAGCAATGCCGCCGAAGCCAATATCGAGAACATGTTTCGAGAAGTTTTCATCTTCCATCTCCCTAAAAATGACGCGGCAATTCGCCTGCGCCGTTGTCTTGGAATTGATCTAACATGAATTTCGCTTCATGTAGCCCTGCCCACGCAGTTCCGATTGTTAATGCGAGAATCACTACAGATGAGGGCCATGATTTATTTGGAAAGTCGCGTAAGAGAAGGGCATCACGCGTAACGATTCGGTCTTCGGCGCAGGATCGCAAAGCCAGCAATAGAGATCAAGCCAATGACTCCAGGCTCTGGGACGACAACGATAAGACTTGGACTATTCAGTCCGGCAATTGGCAACGCAGTGAAATTGCCTGCCAGATCGCTGACATCGACTTCGTTGCTAGCTTGCCGGATCAGAAATATATTCGATCCTTGCATCGCAATTCCGTTAATATCGTTGAAGTTTTCCTCGCCCAGGTATGATGCTACCGTGTCTCCGGAAGTCGTATATACATTGAAGCTACCCCCTTGACTCACGCTGAGATACGAACCATTGACAGCAAAGTTATCTGTCGGGCCATTGGTATTAATTCCGGGATTAACCAACGTACCGCCCGTGGTGTACTCGCTGATGTAATAATATTCTTCAACAAACAAATCTGAGCCTGAGACGGCAATCTGCGTTGGGATTGACAGATCCGTCAGAAAATCCGCATTGGTCAGGGTTGCCGTAGAAGTAGGTGCACTCGTCCTGGTTCCAGGGATGGCAGTAACGGCGTATTCGCTGACTGATCCGGTCCAGTGCGCAACGAATAAGTTCGATCCATCCACCGCGATGGATGTTTCGTTATTGGTTAAGCCAGTGATCAGCGAGGAATTAATCACTGCACCGGAGGTGCTGTATTCGCTTACCTGAAATAGGCTGCCGTTGTACAAAGAGGTGCGTTGAAGCAGGAATAGATCCGATCCGGATATAGCCATGGAAGTTACATCTACCGGGCTGGATAAAAGCGACGATTTAATGGTAGCCCCACTGGTCGTATATTCGCCGATGTTCTCGCTGCCAGCGTTATAGACAAAGATTTGCGCGTGAATCCAGGCCGGCGCTAAAAATAACGCCATGCCGGCGGCCAGGCGCGGATAAGCGCGCGATTTAAATTGAGTCGAAAGTGACATTTTCTGCCTCCAAAAATCTCGCTGTTAAAACGTGAGGCCAAATACAGCCTCGGTACTTACCTGAATTCTCAATGACAGACTTTGAGCGCGGCTGCTAGTAATGCGAGAAGCGTTGAAGAGGCGGGCCATTATTTATATGCAATGCTGAAATAACGATGAACGGCATGCAAAAATGGATAACTTCGCGAACTTGGGACAGTTAATTGAGGTGGTTAAGACTTGGTTTGGAAGTTGGTAACGTGGTGGAATGGTTCTGCACAAATTGCTGCCGTAGCGACGCGGCCTCAGTAGAGCGGCCGGTGCGGTCGAGCAGTTCTGCCAGTTCCCGCGCTGTCGTAGCCACATTCGGAGAGCTGGCAACATACGGTTTACGGATTTCCAGCGTTTCGCGCAGCATGGGCTCGGCTTCGGTGAGTTGGTTATGCCGGATCAGCAAGACGGCGAGGCGCTCGAGCGTCGATGCGATATATAAGTTTTTTGCCGATAGCTTTTTCCGCCGGATATCGAGCGCTTCACGATAAAATTTTTCAGCATCGGAATCGTTCCCCTGTGCAACCAGCGCATCTCCCAGGCAATGCAAATCAGTGGCAATGAGTGGATCATCCGCAGGTAGGGCTTTGCGACGAATAGCCAGTGAGTGGCGGAAGTTCGCCTCCGCATCGATCGCCTTCCCCTGCGCCAACGTGATCAAGCCCAATTTATGTTGCAAAAGGGCCGTATCCAGCGCTCCGCTGGGAGCTGCCTTGCGATCTACCAGCAGCGCCTGGCTCAGAATGGAGCTTGCCTTCGCAGATTTTCCGCTCGCCCACAGGCAGGTCGCCACATCGTCGATAATAACCGTCAGATGCGGATCAGTGGGCCCGTATTGCTTACATTCCTGATTGTAAATTTTCAGGAATAAGCCTTCATCGTCCCCGAATACCGCAGCCACCGACGGACCCGCGTCTTTCAATTCCACTTTCACGCCCAGGTTGTACGCTAGATTCCGCAGCATGGCGGCGGCGGCGGCGTATTCCGAAGACCACATACTTTCGTCGCGGTCGAATAGCTGATGGTAAAGCTGCCGAGCATCGGCGAGCCGTCCCTGGCCGAGCAAAAGTTCAGCCAGTGAAAGAGTACCAAATAAGTAATCTCCGCCCAGTTTGCGTTTCATGGCCAGTGACTGGCGGATAAGCTTTTCTCCGTCCCGATACTTCCTTTCCTGTATAAGCGTCCAGCCAAGACTAAACTGCGCGTTCGCCAAGCCGGAATTATTCGGCGGATGGGCTTTCTGCAACATCTGCAATGCTTGTCGATTCAAATTCTCGGAATCAGTAAGTTTCCCTTCATGAACAACGGTCTGGGCCAGGGCCAGCATCGCAAAACTTATTTCTGTATCATCAGCAGATAAGAGTTTGCGTTTTATATTTAATCCATCCGTGGCATACGCTTCCGATTCGACATATTTACCTTCGGCACATACGTCAGCGGCCAGGCTGATCAGGGCATTGGCCACAGGAATAGAAGTTTCAGGGAACGCCTGCCGCCGAATTCGTAAAATCTCGCGTCCCAACGATTCAGCCTCGGACCAGCGGGCCGTCGATTGATACAAACGCTCCAATTCCCACAACGCATCAGCCATGCGCGGGTCATCTGGCGGCAGAAGGCGCCGGTCGATACTCAATGCCTTTTTCAGATTTTCTTCCGATTCGGGGTAGTGCCCCAGGCTGGTCAGCGCTTCTGCCAGTGCCTGGCGGATAGCTGCTTCCACCAAAGGCTGGTCTTTCAATGATCCAGCATCCACATCTTTTTGAGCGGCTTGGACAACCTGAAGAACGGTCAATTTATCGCCGAGGCCGCGCCAGGGGTCGGCGCTGGTAAGCATGTTCGTCAAAAAATCATTTTCGGCTGAGGCGATTTGCTGCTGTTTTTTCGCTTCATCGCGCTGGCGATCGGCTTCCTGGCGCTGTGATTTGGCTTCGGCTAATGCAGTTTCGGTCTGTAGTTGCTGACTACGAATGCCGTGGATATATAGACCAATCGACAGCGCGGCCAGCAGCAAAAAGGCCGCCGTAAGAATCAGGCCGGTGCGATTTCGCTTGGTAAATTTTTGCAATCGATACATCGCCGATGGCGGCGTTGCTTCTACTGGTTCGTTGGCGAGATACCTGTCCAGGTCACCTGCCAGGGCGCTGGCGGATTCGTAACGCCGGCGGCGGTCTTTCTCCAGGCATTTCATGACGATCCAATCCAGATCGCCACGGATGCTGCGGGTCAATTGCCGATCGTCACTGCCGCGGAGTTGCGCAACGGTGATCAATGTTTCTTGTTGCAGGCCGCTAAGTCGCTCACTCGGTCGGGCTGGTTCAATTTCACGAATAGTGCGCTGCATTTGCTCGTAACCCAAGCGCAAAAGCTGCGACGTTTCGAAGGGCGGCCCCCCCGTGAGCAATTCGTAAAGCAACACACCCAGCGAATAAATATCACTGCGTGTATCGATATCCTGTGTTGTAAAATCCGCCTGCTCGGGGCTCATATACGCCGGCGTGCCGATCATCTGGCGGAATTCGGTAAAGAGCGTTTTTTCGGTCAGCCGCTGATTTGTCGCTTTGGCAATGCCAAAGTCGATAATCTTGGGTACAGCCGTCCCATCTTGCATAGTGATGACCACATTGCTCGGCTTCAGATCGCGATGAATGATCCCCTTCTGGTGCGCATGCTGCACCGCTTCGCAAACGGAGCTGAATAATTCCAGCCGCTCTTTGGTATTGAGCTTATGGAGGTCGCAGTATTCGGTGATCGGAATCCCCCGCGCCAGCTCCATTACGAAATAAGGCCGCCCGGTTTCGGTCGTGCCTGCATCGAATACCTTGGCGATATTCGGATGCTCCATCATCGCCAGCGCCTGCCGCTCCGCTTCAAAACGAGCGATCACCTGCTTGGTGTCCATCCCCAATTTGATGATTTTCAGCGCGACCTTTCGGCGGACAGGCGATTCCTGCTCGGCCATGTACACCGAGCCGAATCCGCCCTCGCCAATCAATTCCAGCAATTTATATCGTCCGATCGTTGTCCCCAGCGGCTCACTGCTCGTTCCGAGTGACACGGACGAATCATGCGTCGGCGAATTGAGAAAATCTCCCGCGCGCACCGCCGCGGATAAAAATGCCTCCACCTCTGCCTGCAAGTCTGAATCTCCACCGCAAGCCACCGCGATAAACGCCGCGCGCTCCGAAGCGTCTTTCTCCATCGCTTCAGCAAAGATGGCCTTGATTTGCAGGAGCCGCGAGTTGCCCATCAGTTGATTCTCCGGCTGAGCGGTGATTCACTCTTCCAATTCCCGAAAAAGAAACGCCCGCGCAAAAGTCCATTCGCGTTTGACCGTTCGCGGCGAGATATTCATCACCTCCGCCGTTTCTTCCACGCTTAACCCAGCATAGAAGCGCAGCCTCACCACACGCGCGGCATCGGCGTCCTGAGATTCAAGGCGAGAAATCGCCTCATCCAGGGCCATGATTTGTTCCGGATCATCTATAGCGGCCAAATCCAGCACGTCCATGGGGAGTTTCTTTTGATCTCCGCCGCGCCGCGCGCTACCTTTAGTGCGGGCGTGCTCGATGAGAATCCGCCGCATCGCCTCTGCAGCCGCCGCGAAAAAGTGCGCCCGGTTGGCCCACGCCTGTTCATCATTCCCTACCAATCGCAAATAAGCCTCGTGCACCAGCGCCGTGGCTTGCAGCGTATGATCGTTCCGCTCATTGGTCATGCGATGCACCGCAAGCTTGCGCAGCTCCTCATAAACCAATGGTAACAATTCCGATGATACCTGCCCGTCCCCTTGACCAGCGCGCTCTAAAAGCAGGGTGATATTTTGCCGGAGTTCGTTCCTTGAAGACTCATTGGACATGAATTCACCGCACCGAAAAACTGCCAAAACCCGAGAACGTGAGGCCAGCAATGATATGCTACCGTAAATCCGAGCTTCAATAGCGATTAGGCAAAAAAAACGCCTCACATGGTTTGGTCCCGGGGCTGGAATATCCTAAAATCCTCAGCGCACATTTGGTGCAAGAAGGATCGATCTACCAGGAATGTCCATCGGCAATCTTGGTGCTGCAACGGGCACCGAGGACTTACAAGTTCGCACTATCCATTACGGCCTGGCTCCTGGGTCGATCGATGACACTGTCGATGTCCAATCCGAGGAAATGCTCGTCAACATGGGCCCGCAGCATCCCTCCACGCATGGCGTGCTGCGATTAGTCCTCCGCACCGATGGCGAAATGGTTCTCGCAGCCACCCCGCACCTCGGTTATCTCCATCGCTGCAAAGAAAAAATCGGCGAGAATCTGCCGTATTACCAATACATTGGTTACACCGATCGCCTCGACTATCTCTCCGCGATGAACAACAACCATGCCTGGTCGATGACCGTGGAAAAACTCGCCGGCATCGAAGTACCACGCCGGGCCGAATACATCCGCGTCATCGCCGCCGAGCTCAATCGCATCGCCTCCCACCTCGTTTCCTTCGGCACCTATGGCCTGGACATGGGCGCCTTCACCCCGTTCCTCTACGCCTTCCGCGAGCGCGAATATGTGCTCGATCTTTTTGAGCAACTCTGCGGCGCCCGCCTCACGCTTTCTTACATCAACATCGGCGGGGTCACGTGGGACTTACCGCCCTATTTTCTGGAGAAGCTCAAGGAATTTCTCGATTATTTCGAGCCCAAAATCGACGAATACAACCAGCTCCTGAGCTTCAATCACATTTTCATTAAGCGCACCGCCGGCGTGGGCGTCGTAAGTAAAGATCAGGCGATCCGCTATGCCCTCACCGGTCCGATGATTCGCGGCAGCGGCATCCCTTTCGACCTCCGCCGCGATCGCCCTTACAGCATCTACGACCAACTCCAATTCGATGTCTGCGTCGGCTCCGGCCTTAAGGGCAAGCTCGGCGATTGCTGGGATCGATATTGGGTCAAGATGCTCGAGATGAAGCAGTGCATCCGCATCCTCCGCCAATGTATCCAGCAAGTTCCCGAAGGGCCTTTTCGCGCCAAGCTCCCGCGCAATATGAAAGTTCCGCCCGCGGAGATTTATTGCGAATTTGAAAACCCCCGCGGCCAGCTCGGTTTCTTCATCGAATCCCAGGGCGGCACTATTCCCTACCGCGTCCACATACGCGGTCCGTCTTTCGTAAACCTGGCCATCACCGGCGAGCTCTGTCGCAATGTATTGCTGGCCGACGTGCCCGCGATCATCGGCTCCATCGACATCGTCATGGGCGAGGTCGATCGGTGAGCGGAGGCTGCGAAATCATCATCGCCGGCTTCGGCGTCCCCGGCCGGTTGGTTGCCGAGGCCCTCAAAGCACAGCAACGATCATTCTGTGTAATCGAAATGAATCCCCGCACCGTCAATAGCTGCACAGCAGGCGGCCTCAACATGCTCGCAGGCGATGCTCGCGACCCCGAAGTCCTGCGGCAGGCAGGAATTGAGTCCGCCCGCATGCTCGTCATTGCCGTGCCAATTGATGAATCTGCTCTGCAGATCCTGCAAGCTGCAAAGCAAGTGCACCCATCCATCCGCGTTGTGGTCCGTTGCAACTTCACCTCTACCGGCATGCAGGCATTGCAGCTAGGCGCTACCGAAGTGGTCATAGCTGAGCAAATTGTGGGCGAACGCCTAGTCCAAGCCCTCTCCCCCGCGACTCATTCGCACTCGTAATGCGCGGTGCGAGATTCACTAATTTTTTGTTTCGCTCAGGAAGGTCAGCAAATCGGTTGCGGCTTGCTGGGCGATGCTGGCGGGCATCTCAACGCGCGCCTGATCTTCAGCATTTTGCCTCTCTGCGCGCGCGATTGGGATGGCTCCGGGTCGGAAAGAAATAAAATCCATAACCCGCTGGTGAGAAATCTGATCCTGTTCGAAATCAGTCAAGAGTACCTCCAGATTGGGATACTCTGATTTACGATTCGATTTTCGTCGGGGCAATTATTTTGATAGGTCTGATAATTTTATTGGTTTTGTGGCGCGGGTAATGCGGTCGCGGATGGCTGTCCAGGCGGGTTGGTCAGGGGGCATTTCGATCAGGATAAGTTCTGCAGTTGTATCGGCGTCGCGGAGTTTGGCGTAAAGATTATGTGCGTAGTCTTCTGGGGTAGCATTACTTAGCCAGATGACTGCTGAATCGGAATGGGTTTTGTGCCATTGGTGGATGTTGTTGGATTGCTCGCGATCGAAGCGGAAAGCGGGTTTGGTGGGGGCGTAATGCACGGGCAATTGGCCGGGTGAATGCGTGGGTGTGTGAGCGGTGGTGATCAGGGTCTGCTGTTCGACGGGCTCGCCGAGAACTTCTTGGATCATTTCGCGCGAGATTGCGCCTGGGCGGAGGATGCGCGGCTTGTCGCTCAAATCCAAAACGGTGGATTCAATTCCGACCGTGCATGGGCCGCCATCCAGGATTAAGGTGATTGCATCGCCGAATTCGGCGCGCACGTGCTGCGCGGTGGTGGGGCTGATGCGATTGGAGCGATTGGCACTGGGAGCAGCGAGTGCTCCGCCAAATGTACGGAGTAATTGCAAAGCTATTGGGTGTTTGGGGACGCGCAATCCTACTGTGGACAGTCCGGCAGTTACCTGCGGGACAATTTCGGGAACTTTGGGCAGGACCAGCGTCAACGGTCCCGGCCAGAAGCTCGTTGCTAATTTTTCGGCGCGATCATCCCACGTTTGCGCGAAGTGTCTTGCTATGGTTTTATCGGCGACATGCACGATCAGCGGGTTCGTGCTGGGTCGCCCTTTGACGGCAAAGATTTTTGTAACTGCTGCGCCGTTGGTTGCATCAGCGCCGAGGCCATAGACTGTTTCTGTTGGAAACGCGACCAGTTCTCCCGCTCGCAGCAAATCCGCGGCATGCTTGATCAATTCGGCGCTCACTGGGCCACCCCGTTTTCCTTGAGCCATTGTTGCGCGGCCGCTGCGTCAGAGCAGATGAGAAAGACTTCCTGCACGGTGCCGGTGGAAAGATACAGGCATTTTAATCCGGCTTCAGTGGGGTATTGGATTTTAAAATTGCCGGCGATTTTGCCTTTACGCACTTTGATCCGGCCGGGGACGATTCGAGAGACATAGGGGCAATCGCGCACGATTTTGTCGAGCAGACTATCGAGCCCGCCGATCCTGCCGTGCTGCCGTTTGATGCGCCCGAATTTCATTGGGAGCATTATAGGGGTTGATCCTCTGGCTAAGTGGTATTACTTGATTCTGTGGCGAGAAAGGCGCTAAACCGCAAGCGGTTGGAAGAATTTAATGTGAATTCGTCAAGGAATTTGTGATTCTGCTTAAATACTTGTCCGCAACGTGATGCACGCGTAGCATGCCAATCACAAGGAGTACCCTATGCCCGACGCTTTAAAAGTTGGCGATTTCGCCCCGGATTTTGAATTGATGAACCAGGACAAGCAGGTTGTGAAACTTTCCAGTTTTCGCGGGAAAAAGAAAGTTGCGCTCCTTTTTTATCCGATGGATTTTTCGCCCACGTGCACGCAGGAGCATTGCACGTTCGGGCCTGAACAGGCCAAGCTGAGTCCGGATGGGGAGACGATTATCTTCGGCGTGAATGCGGATTCGCCTTTCGCGCATGCAGCCTACAAACGGCAATACAATATTCCGTATGATCTGCTTTCAGATCCTACGCGGCGCATGATCAAGACCTATGGCATGTTCGCAGGGGAAGAGCCGTATAACTGCGCGAAGCGTGGCACGGTGGTCATTGATAAGAACGGGAAAATTTCTTTTTATCAGGAAGTTCCGATGAAAGAGCCACGAAAGGTCGCGGATTTGGCGGCGGCGATTGCGGGGTGATGAGAAGCTTTCGAAAAATATGGTGGAGGAATGAGAAATCGGCCCGAGTGCGGCCCGGAAGACTTCGACAGGCTCAGTCCGGGGACGACCATGCCGCTGAGGATTGCGATGATAATGCACGACGCGGAATGCGCGGGAATTTTTTAGGATCCGTATAATTTCCCTGCGTGGACAGTTGCTGCGCGGCTATTTTGCCAGCCAGCAGGCGGCTAAGTGATCCGGCGCGCCTTGCTTGGGTTCTAGTTTTTGGGTGTCGGTTACGCAGCGGCGCATGAGGCGGACAGTTTCGCCGCCGATTTGCATTTGCACGATGTCGTTTGCGTCTGATTGCTGCGCGACTTCTCGGCTTAGCGAGCAGCGGGGATGGAATGGGCAGCCACTGGGAGGATTGGCGGGGGAGGGGACTTCGCCTTTGAGAACGATGCGTTTTTTCGTGGGGCGCGGGTCTGGCTGCGGGATGGCGCTCAGCAGCGAAATTGTGTAGGGGTGCTTAGGATTGGCGTATAAATCCTGGCTGCTGGCTTTCTCGACGATCCGGCCCAGGTACATCACTGCGATTTCATCGGAGAAATGTTCGACGACGGCGAGATTGTGGGCGATAAAGAGATACGCAATCCCCAACTCATCCTGCAAATCGTTCAGCAAATTTAATATCTGCGATTGAATCGACACATCCAGTGCGCTCACCGGCTCATCGCAGACGATGAATTTGGGATTCAGCGAAATAGCCCGGGCGATCCCGATGCGCTGGCGCTGCCCGCCTGAAAATTCGTGCGGATATCGCACCGCATAGGCTGGATCGAGGCCCACTCTGCGCAGCAACTCCGCGACCATCTGATCGCGCTCTCGACCGCGCGCGATGCCATGGACCTGGATCGCTTCGCCGATGATATTGCCGACATTCATGCGGGGATTCAGCGAAGAGACGGGGTCCTGGAAAATAATCTGCATCTGCCGACGCAGGTGGCGCAGATGCCCACTGCCCATCGTGAATATATCTTCGCCCTCAAATCGTACCGATCCGCTGGTGGCGGGAATCAATCGCAACAAGCTGCGGCCAGCCGTGGTCTTGCCTGAGCCGGATTCGCCGACCAGGCCCAGCGTCTTGCCTGCTTGAATCGTGAATGAAACTCCGTCGACTGCTTTGACGTATCCCACAGTTCGTGACAACAGGCCGCGACGAATCGGGAAATAGGTTCGTAAATCAGATACTTCGACAAGAGGCTTCCCGTTGGTTTGTGCCTTTGGAGTTGGCTGCAAGACTGATTGGCTCACCGTGCCACCCCCTCATGCGTACCCAGTTCCGTGCCGGTATTCGCTACAAACTGGCGGCGATGATTGAGCTTTGGGTACGTGATGGGAGCCTGTTGATAATTTTCCGCGAAATGGCATGCGCCCCAATGCCCGTTGCTGACTTCGCGTAGCTCCGGCTCATGTGTACAACAAACTTTCATCACTTTCGCATTGCCTTCACTCGTGCGAATCTCTGCTGTTTCACTGCCCGCCCGCGCTGCCAATTCTTGTGTAAGCGGGCAACGCGTATGAAATTTACAACCCGGGGGAAATTTTCCCGGGCTCGGGACTGATCCTGCGATGGTTTGCAATCGATCAGTATGCTGTCCCAGCACGGGCATCGATCGAAACAGGCCGCGTGTGTAAGGATGCTGCGGGGAATCGAACAAATCCTCTACTCGCGCAAACTCCACAATTTTGCTGGCGTACATCACCGCAACCACATCGGCATTTTCGGCAACCACGCCCAGGTCATGGGTGATCAGCAGGATCGACATGCCGCGATCTTTTTGCAGTTTGCGGAGTAATTCCAGAATTTGTGCCTGGATCGTCACATCCAGCGCCGTCGTCGGCTCATCGGCAATCAGCAATTTAGGCTGACATGAAAGAGCCATGGCGATCATTACGCGCTGGCGCATTCCGCCGGAGAGCTGGTGCGGGTATTCCTTGAGCATTCGGACTGGATCAGCCACCCCCACGTCGCCGAGCGCATCGGCCGCGATTTTGTTGGCGTGGCTTGTAGACACGTGCTGATGCAGGACGATTGCCTCGCCGATCTGATCGCCAATGCTGTAAACCGGATTCAGGCTGGTCATCGGCTCCTGGAAGATCATCGCGATATCGCCACCGCGCACTTCGCGCATCTGGCGTTCACTCAGCTTGGTCAGATCACGTCCGTTAAAAAGAATTTCGCCGCCCAGGATTTGTCCTGGTGGCGAAGGAATTAACCCCAGAATGGATAGCGATGTTACGCTCTTTCCGCACCCGCTTTCACCCACAAGCGCGACGGTCTGGCCCAGATAGACGCAGAAATTAATCTGCTGCACGGGACGAATCTGCCCGCGCTCGGTGTTGAATGCCAGGGTGAGGTTTTTAATTTCCAGCAGCGGCGAATCAGCCATCGCAGAACATTATGCCGATTTTATGACGAATGTTTAGGGCGGCGCGCTATTTCACATAGCGATATCGCCAATTGCTCGATGCAATTTCCGTGGTCGCTGAAGCGATCACGCCGCTATATGAAATAGCGCTCGGTTATAGTCCAAAATAATTTCTTATTCTGCGTCGCTTCAGCGGCACGAATAAGCCTACGAAGTAAAGGCTCGCCTTCTACGCCACATTCACCCCGCAGCACTTCTTAAACTTCTTTCCGCTGCCACATGGGCACAAATCATTTCGTCCGACCTTGGGGGCTTCGCGCACGATGGTTTTGGTGGCGACGGCTTCCTGATTCTCGGTGGGTTCCGGCGTGGGTTCGCCGAGTACTGCGTTATCGGCAGCGATATTTTCGGCAACGCCATAGGAATCCAGCGTTTCGTGCACCGCTGCCTGCTCGCGGTAATTTGAACGCGGGGCCTCGGTCTGGCCGACGATGCGGGCGCGGAAGATCATGTCGGTGACACGGTCGCGAACGCCTGCCATCATCTGCTGGAAATAGGCATGTCCTTCAATTTTGTACGCCACGCGCGGGTCTTTTTCAGCGAACGCCTGCAGGCCGATTCCGCCGCGCAGCATGTCCATCGCGTAGAGATGATCTTTCCATGATTGATCAAAAATCTGGATCAGCACGAATTGCTCCAGATCAGTTAATTCGCGGCGGAAGAACAAGCGCGCTTCCTGCAGTAGGATATCACGAATTTCGGTTGGCTTACGTGGAGTTCGAGAATCCGATTCCAACCCTGCGTTAAATTTCTGATTCGCGCGAATGCGATCATCCATGGTCCATTCGGTTAGAGCCGTGCCGAAGCGTTCGTTGAACGCGCGCAACCGTGGTGCTCTTTCCGGATTGGCGGCGATAATGGCATCCACATCTTTTTCCAGCTTTCCTTCACGCAAATACTCTTCCTGATATCCCATGAGCTCATCGCGCAGCTTGCGCAGCGGCGTGGCGCGAATGTGCTCAATACCGAGATCCACCCGATATTTCATAAATGCCCACGAACGCAGAGCGTCTGCGGCATATGGATCTTCCACGGTGCTGAGCGGCTGACCGCGCATGACGTAGCTGAGAATGAAATCGACTGGATATTCAACCTCGCGCATTGCATATGCCTTGCGGGCGCGTTCCTCGATCATCCGAATAATCTGCGGTAGCGGCTTGCGTACAACACCGCGCGACTCGGCATCTTCGGCCAACTCGGTATAAGCGATATCAATCGCGAACTTCTCTTTGGCCCAGTTGGATAATTCCTGCTCGGCGTAGAATTTCTCCACGTACTTGGCCAGTCCCGACATATCGCGGTTTTCGATCTGTTCCACCGCGGCTTCCTTGAGCATTTCCTCCAATTCTCGGGGCGTCATCTGTCGCAATTGATTTTGCGATACCTGCACGTGGAAATCGCTCATTGCCCAGGCGGCCATGCCTTTGGTGTCCCAGTCAGCAACGCTTTCCGGGTCTTCGCCCATGAACTCGACCATCTTCACGCCGATATTGGTTTCCGCTTCGGCGCGGGCCTGGCTCTTAATGTAATCCTCGATATCACTCTGCTTGTGATGGCCGCGGAAATCGGTGGGCTCAATCACGACATTGAAATTCTGTCGTGCCCATTCCACCACCATCGTTGCGACATAATCCTGATTCAGAAATTTATCGACCGCGTCCTCGATGGCGTCGCCGATCATGCGCCAGATGACCTCGTCGACTTCTTTCCCTTCCAGCACGCGCTGGCGCATGGTGTAGAACTGCGAGCGGTGGTTGTCGTTGACTTCGTCGTATTCCAGGAGCTGCTTGCGGGCGAGGTAGTTGCGCTCTTCGACTTTTTTCTGGGCGCGGAGAATCCCTTTGGAGATGCGTTTGTCCTCGATGGCCATGCCTTCTTCGAGGCCGAGAAAGCCCAGGACCTTAATGGTCCACTCGCCGGCGAACATCTTCATCAAATCATCTTGCAGCGAGACATAGAAGCGCGAAGAGCCCGGGTCGCCCTGGCGTCCCGATCGGCCGCGCAACTGATTGTCGATACGCCGAGCGGTGTGGCGCTCGGTGCCGATGACATGCAGGCCACCGGAATCGAACGCTTCCTTGGACAATTTGATATCCGTGCCGCGACCAGCCATGTTGGTGGCGATGGTGACGTTGCCGACGGTTTCGCCGCGAAAATTCTTCTGCTGATGGCCGGCGAGGAGAACGATGGAGGCTTCACGCTCGTGGTTCTTGGCGTTGAGCACTTCATGCTCGACGCCATGCTTCTGCTTGAGCATGCGCGAAAGCATTTCGCTTTTTTCAACGCTTGTCGTGCCGACCAATACTGGCCTGCCCAGGTCGCTGAATTCCTTAATTTCGGCAAGGATGGCTTCCCATTTCTCGCGCTCGGAGCGATAGACGCGGTCCTCGTTATCAGCGCGAATGCGCGGGCGATTGGTGGGGATGGTGACGACATCCAATTTGTAGATCTTGTCGAATTCCTCGGCTTCGGTCTGGGCGGTGCCGGTCATGCCAGCGATGCCTTTATAGAGCTTGAAGAAATTCTGAAGCGTGATCGTGGCCAGGGTTTGCGATTCCTGCTTGATCTGCACCTTTTCCTTGGCTTCGACGGATTGGTGCAGGCCCTCGGACCACTGCCGGCCAACCATTTTTCGGCCCGTGAATTCGTCGACGATGATAACTTCCATCTCGCCCGAGCGGCCGCGCTCGACGACGTAATCTTCGTCGCGGTGATACACGACATGGGCGCGCAGCGACTGCTCCATGAGGTGAGGCCATTCCATGTTGTTGCCGGTGTAGAACGAACCTACGCCGGCAAATTCCTGGGCGGCGGCGATGCCTTCGTGGGTAAGATGAGCGGACTTTTTATCCAGCTCGACTTCGTAATACTGAGTGAGGCCTTCTTTTTTCTTTTCCGCTTCAACAAGCCTGGCTTCGGCTTCTTCCTTGCGTTTCTTGGCGGCTTCCAGCTCCGCGGGATCTTTCTTGAACTTATCAATGTCGCCCTCGGCGGATTTGATGGCGCGCTTGGCGGCATCTACCTCGGCCTCGGCGCCGTCCCAGGGTTTATTCAGTTCGATCACTTTGCGTGCAACCACGTCGGCGGCGCGATATTTTGGGGCATCATCGTGGGCGGGGCCGGAGATGATCAGCGGCGTGCGGGCTTCGTCGATCAGGATGGAGTCCACTTCGTCGACGATGGCATAATCGAGGGAGCCCTGGACCTGAAGATCGCGGCGCTCTTTCATATTGTCGCGAAGGAAATCGAAACCGAATTCGCTGTTCATTCCGTACGTGACATCGCACTCGTACATTTTCTTGCGCGTCTGGCCACCAGGCTCCATGTCCTGCTGGAGATAGCCGACGGTCAGGCCAAGGTTTTCGAAGGCGGGGCGGACCCAATTGGCATCGCGGCGAACAAGGTAGTCGTTCACGGTCACGACGTGGCAGTGATAGCCTTCCATGACTTTCATGAAACAGGCCAAAGGACCTACAAAGGTTTTGCCTTCGCCGGTGGCCATTTCTGCTATTCTGTTTTCGTAAAGAACCAGGCCGCCGATGACCTGAACATCGAAACAGCGGGCGCGGAAAGGGGGGCGCGATTCGGGATAAAGCTCGCGAACGGCCTGATAGATCTTTTGCGGGATCGGCACTTTCTGCCAGCTTTCGCCGGTGGCGATCATGCGCTGCTGCACTTCGTCATAGGTTTGCAGAAGCTCGTCATTGAATTTATCGGGATCGAAATTGTCGTCGGGGTTGAAGATATTGCGGATGCCGATGTGGCGGTCCATGGATTCGCGCATGATGGCGAAGCACTCAGCCATGACGTCGGCAGATTTGATCGTCTCAGCGTGGATACCGGTGCGAATCTCGTGCGTGCGGGCGCGCAGCTGCTCATCGGTGAGGGCTGCGACCTGCGACTCGAGGGCATTAATCTGAGCGACGAGACGGTTATAACGCTTGAGTAACCGATCATTGCGGCTGCCAAATACTTTGGTAAATGCTTTTCCAACGACACGCATGATGAAGACCTTAAATTGTGTGAAATGAAGCTCGATTTGCAGTGGCACTCAAGTGCCACCGTCGGTGTTTTAGGGCTAAGAGAATTGAAAAATTAGAGAGCGGGCGGAGGCAGGCGATATTGGAATGGGGAAAACGTATCGTGATCGATCCCCGAGGTTCGGATGACTGTCCAGCTAGTTGCTACCTGAACAGAATCGCGGCCGCTGCATTGGGATGAGCGATAATCACGCGTGTTGCGGCGGAAATTGGTGGCCAGTTTGGAGGCTACTCGGCTCGCAACCTGGGTGACGGTCTGATTGACTGCGGGCAGGGCGTAGAGGGCTCGGTCGGCGCAGAGGACTGCGGTAACGATCGTAATGAGGATAACATGCCGAGCGGCGGTCTTCATTCGTGGGGTTTCCGAATCTTACACTATTAGCGGTATAGATGCGGTCGTCAAGGCGAAGTTGCGGAAATCGAGGAATATTTGCGGTGGGTTGCTAGCCACTGAAGCGTATAGCCCGCACGGTTGTTGTAGTACACAGAGTTCGGGATTGGTTATTTAGCTCCGGGGGCGGCTCCGGCGCCGGCGGCCATGCCGCTGCTGGAAGAGGCTTCGGTTAAGCCTTGGCCGTTGAGTTTGTCGAGGTCATTTACGCTCTGGGCGGCGTTGGTGTAGGAATCGGGATTGGTTCCTGCGACGAACGCGTACTGTTCGGATTTCCAGCCATGGTGATCCAGATAGGCGGTGATCGCAGTGCGATGTTCGGGAGTGTCGCATTTATCGATCAGATAAATTTCCGTCGTTGCATTGCCATCACATCCCAGCATGATGGAATCGAGCTTGGCTTTGCCGAGCGAGTTCAGATTCTCGCCACTGAAATGAGATGCGTACAAGCTGCTATCGGCTCGGGTGGCGGCGGCAGCCTGACGATCCGACCAACCCTGCAGGGCCACCTGATCTTCGCCGGGGGTGAAGAAATGGGCGTTGTCGGATTTCTGGGGTGTCTGGCATCCCAAAGCCAGCATGAGTGGAAGCGCGAGCGAAAGTGTTTTTGCGAATTTCATAACGATCTCCGAATTCATTTAAAGAAGTTTGATGCCATCAGGTGGAGAATGGCTGGACCACCAATGATGATGAAGGTTGCGGGGAAGATGAAGAGGACCATGGGGAAGGTCATTTTCACCGACGCCTTGGCAGCGCGCTCTTCTGCCTGAAATTGTCGCTTGGTACGCAAGCTGTCCGAATGCACGCGCAACGACTGAGCGATAGACGTGCCGAATCGATCCGCCTGCACGAGCATCGCCACCAAAGATTGCACGGATTCATTTTGCGTTCGGCCGGCGAGGTTTTTCAGGGCCTCGGAACGCGACACGCCGACACGAGTTTCCATGTTGGTAATGAGAAGCTCGCGCGAAAGATTAGGATGCGGCAGGGCCAATTCCTGACCCACACGTTGAACGGATGCATCGATGGTCAGGCCGGCTTCCACGCACACCACGAGCAAATCCAGCGCATCGGGCAAGGAGCAGGTTAGGTTCACCTGATGCGAATTGATCTTGAGGCGCAGCCAGATGACGGGGGCGAGATATCCGAAAATTCCGCCCAGTGACAGGCCCATGAAAACCGATCCGCCGAGCAGGCCAAGGCAGTAGCCGATGGTCAATCCCGTGGCGAGCAATATCAGCTTGCAGCCGGCGAGGAGGCGGATGGCGTTAGGGTTGTAAATGCCAGCTTTGGCCAGATTTTTCCGCAGCTGCGATTGCGTCTGACGATTGCTCGGCATGAACGGCTTGGCGAATGCGCTGCCGATATTTTGCAGGGTTTCCTTGAGGTCGAATGTCGGGCGATTCGCCGCAGCGATGGCAGGGGAGTCGAGCTCGAGGCGATGGCGCAACCGCGCACCAGTTCCGCCAGCGAAGGTCATGGTGAGCCAGACGGCAAGGCCGGCGAGCATGCCGACTCCAAAGAAAATGAGTAAAACGATCTGGATCATAAAACTACAACAGACTTACACACGGATCTTTGTGATTTTTCGAATTGCCAGCAGACCCAGGACCTGCAATCCCACGGCAACGCCGAGCAGGCAGAGGCCTTTGGTGGTTTGATACATAATTGCCGTATAGTCCGGGTTCATCCCGTACATGATCAGGAACATTGCCGCGGGGAAGGCGACGAGGATGTAACCCGTGAATCTCCCTTCAGCGGTTTTGGATTTCACCTGTTGGGCCAGGCGGATGCGGGCGCGGATCATGCCGGAGATATTGCCGAGCACTTCAGATAGATCGCCGCCGGTTTGTCGCTGGATGAGGATGGCGGTGATCAAAAACGCAAAGTCGGCGGAGTCGATTCGGCTGGCCATTTCTTTGAACGATTCCTCGAGCGGCTGGCCGAGCGAATGCTGGTCATAGCAGCGGCGAAATTCGCCGGAGAGGGGCATGGGCAATTCATCCGCGACCATCTGAATGCCCGTGGTCAGCGAATGGCCGGCTTTGAGTATGCGCGAAAGAAAATCCAGAGTCTCAGGTAATTGGTCAGCAATCATCCGCTGGCGGCGCGAGCGCTTGCCGTTGAGGATGAAAAAAGGAAGCAGTAAGCCAAAGATCCCGCCGAGAATTCCAAATACCCAGGAACAGAGCAGCACGCCGCCGAGAAGACTGCCAAGAATGGCGCCGGCGACGCAGATAAATAGAAATTTGCCCAGCGACAGGTTGGGCCACGCCTGAAGCAGATTTCGATAGAGGCGTTGGAAGAAACGGTATTTCGAAAGGGTCTTGGCGACGCCGCTGGCTTCCATTTGCGCCAGCAGAAGATTCTGCCGAACGCGCACCGGATCGGCGATGGACAAATCGCTCAGGCGATCCTTGAGCCGTTTTTTCTGCCCGGACAATAACTCCTTGAAAAGCATCACCATCCACCAGATCAGCAGGATGGCGCAGACGGAAATGAGGATGATCGGAAGGAAGTCCATTTAAGAGAACGCTGAACGTTGAACGATGAACGACGAAAAATACATTTATTACTGCATCTCTTCAGTGAATCATCGGATCATTAAATCATTGGGATTACTGGGCGTTGATTATGGGCGTCATTCGACGGGGAATTCTTTGCGTTGGAAGAGGTCGGGGGTAAGGTGGATGCCGCGGCTGGTGATTCGGTCGTAGCAGCGGGGGCGGATACCGTGGCTGACAAATTTGCCAACTGCATGGCCATCGGTGCCTACACCGCTCTGCTCGAAGGAGAAGAGGTCGTGCATTTGGATTTGATCGCCTTCCATGCCGGTAATTTCGGAGACGCGCGTGACTTTGCGTTTGCCGCCGGGCAGACGCTGGGCCTGGACGATCAATTGCACGGCGCTGGCGATCTGCGTGCGGAGGGCGCGCATGGGAATGTCGTAGCCGGCCATGGCGATCATGACTTCCAGTCGGCACAGGGCATCGCGCGGGGTGTTGGCGTGCACGGTGGTCATGGAACCTTCGTGGCCGGTGTTCATGGCCTGGAGCATGTCCAGGGTTTCGGGACCACGGCACTCGCCGATAATGATGCGATCCGGGCGCATACGCAGACAGTTTTTGATCAACTCGCGCTGGGTTATTTCGCCTTTGCCTTCGGTGTTGATGGGGCGGGTTTCCAGACGCACGACATGCGTTTGCTGCAATTGCAATTCAGCGGCGTCTTCAATGGTAATGATGCGCTCATCGCTTGGAATGTAGCGAGATAAACAGTTCAGCAGCGTTGTTTTTCCGGAACCGGTGCCGCCGGAAACGATGATGTTGCATCGAGCTTGAGCGGCCGCGGAGAGAAAATCGATGACTTCCTTGGGGAATGCACCATGGCGCACAAGGTCTTCGGCTTGGAGCGGCTTGCTGCCGAAGCGCCGAATCGACATCGCCGGGCCGTCCAGCGCCAGCGGTGGAATAATCGCATTCACGCGGCTTCCATCTGCCAAACGCGCATCAACCATCGGCGAAATTTCATCCACGCGACGGCCTACGCGCGCCACGATGCGGTCGATGATCTGCCGCAGATGTTTATTATCACGGAAACAGATTTCAGATAGTTCGAGCCGTCCCTTGCGCTCGACATAGATGCGGTCGAATCGATTGATCAAAATATCGGAAACAGCGGGATCTTTGAGCAGGGGCTCTAAAGGCCCGAGGCCGAAAGTCTCATCCAATACTTCATCAATCAGCTTTTCCTGCTCGACGGAGCTGATCAATCCCTTTTCATTCTGACAGAGATCACGAATGATGTTGCGCAATTCTCCCTTCACGCTCTCCGTGGGGATATTCTTCATGTTCTGCAGGTCGAGCTTTTCGACCAGTTGACCATGAATGCGCTGCTTGATCTGCTGCAAATAAACCTGGCGTTCCGAATTCACCGGCGGCGTTGCGATGGAAGGAGCCGACACCGGCGCATGAGACTCCGCCGGTTCGGAAAACACACCCGCGCTCCGCACTGGAGCGGGAGTTTCTACAACTGCACTCGAGGATGATTTAGTGAATAGGCTCATAGGGATTTATGCTGCTTTGCGCACCTGCTCTACTACCGGCTTGAATGAATCGGCTAATTTATTTAACCCCAGCGTCATCTCTGATTTGGGCGCTCGCATCACGACGGGTTCACCGTAATTGATCGCGCCGATGGCGTTTTTAAAATCATTGGGAATCAGCCACTGCAATTTGATCCCAAGCGCTCGCTCCACTTCGGCGGGCTCGATATCCCAGCCTTTTTTCACATAGCGATTCACCACCACGCGGATTTTCTCCGGCGCGATTCCCATCCGCCGGAGAGCGGTGACGAATCGCTCGGTATTTCGCACGGAAGGCACATTGAGCTGGAGCACGATCACGTTGAAATCGGCAGCGTTCAATAACGATGCGTAGATCGGCGAAATGCTCATCAGCGAATCGATGACGACGTATTCGAAAGTTCGACCGAGGATGCCCATGAGGCGGTTTAGTCCGGGGCCGTTCACGCGCTGGGTGTCTTCCGGCATGTCGGGGCGAGCGAGCACTGAGAGCTTGGATGAAGTATGCACGGTAAGCGCATTGTCCAGCATCTGGCGATCGACCTTGTCGCCGGAATCCATCACATCAGCGATGGTGTATTTGGGACGCAGGTCAAAATAGCTTGCGCAGCCGCCGCGTATGAGATCCATGTCGATCAGGCAGGTTTTATCCGTGGGAGCGAGGCTGGCAGCTACGTTGCAGGCGATGCTGGTTGAGCCGCATCCACCCATGGTGGGAATGACGTGAATGATTTTGGCGGTTTTGTTGGTTCCCTGCAGTTGGACAATTCGCTCCATGGCAGCGGCGAATTTTTCTTCCGGAACCGGCAGGGGGATAAATTCCTTTATGCCGATGTGCATCGCTTCCATGAGCACCTGCGGATCAACCGTGGTCGACATGAGCAGGAAGCTGGCGGCGGGGAATGCCTTAGGATATTGCGAGATGCGCTTAAGGGTCTCCATCGCATTGGGATCGAGATTGATGACCACCAATTGCGGGCCATCGGGTCGGCCCAGGATGGAAGGGAGCGTGTCGGGCGTGGGATATTGACCGATAACATTCAGGCCGGCGTTGGTTAGAAAATTCGCCAGCTCTTCGCGGTTGGCGTTGTCGGCGTCGACGATTACAGCGTTCAATTGCACGTACATGGATTTTTCCCTCGCTATTTATCACTCGGCGCGGGTTGGAACCCGCAGGGCACATTACCTGTATCGTCCGATTTCACCGGGCCACCCAAGTCGCCGTTCACAAAAAGACTGGCTTCCGATGGGTGCCGCCAATTTTCACCCGGCAGGGGAGGAACTTCCTTCGGATTCAGTCCATTGACCAGGCGCGGCGTCACCAGCACCAATAATTCTGTTTCGTTGCGCTGATAACTCACCGAGCGGAACAAGGCTCCGATAATCGGAATCTCGCCAATCACTGGAAAGGAATTGATCGATGCCGCGGAGTTGTGATTCAGCAATCCGGCGATGGCGAGCGTTTGACCTTCATTGAGTTCCACCGTCGTATCCACGCGGCGGCTATTGATCAGCGGAATCTTAAAACCCTGATTTGAGATGCCGTTGGCAAAGTCCAGATCAGAAACTTCCGGCGCCACCTTCATACGAATGCGCCCATTGCCCAGAACAACAGGTGTGAAATTCAAACGCACGCCAAATTCCTGGTAATCCACGGTGATCGCGGTGGCCGTTCCGCTGCTGGTTTGCGGGACTGGCACGGGGAATTTTCCACCCGCCAGGAACGACGCTTCCTGTCCTGAAACAGTGACCAGATTGGGATCCGCCAGGATGCGCGAGAGATTCTGCTGATGCAACGCATCGAGGAATCCTTGGATTGCAGTCGATCCGACTTCACCGCCGCCAAATAGCGTTACCGCCGGCGAGGTTGAAGTCAGAATATTTTGCGGGCTGGGAACACCTGGAGAAAATGGAGCAATCTGGCCTATGTTATCGCCGGCAGAGGAATGGCCATCACTATACCCGGCATTAATGCCCAGCTGTGACATCGCCGAGCGTGCGACTTCGGCGAAGCGCACCTGGAGCATGACCTGTTGGCCGCCGGAGATTTCCAGGTAATTCAGGACCTTGGTTGATCCAGCATAGGCGCCGGCGATTTCGGTGGCTTGCTTGGCTTCTTCCGTGCTCTCCACTCGGCCGCGGAGAACCATGGTGCCATTCGCATCTGAAACGGTGATGTTCGCACTCGGGAGCACGGTCTTGAGTTCCTGCTGCAATCCCGTGAGATTCGCTGTGACGCGCACGTCGTAAATCGTGGATCGATTCGTTTCATCCCACACCATGACCTGCGTTGATCCGGGCTTTTTGCCCAGCACCAAAATCGAGCGCGGCCCGATCGTGTTCACATCCGCCACGTCCGGCTCGGCGACGCTGACCTTCGTGTAATCAGAGGCGGTGCTGATCAGCGCGTTATGCCCGGTTACCAGGTCGATTTGCTGCGGCGCTGAAGTGTTCGTAACGCCATTGGTCTGGGCGATTGCCGTGGAACCAGCCGTCATCACGAAAGCCAGTGCGAGGCAGCACGCGAGGCACATCCGGTGAGAATCCGCGCTAGAAAAATATTTTTTTGGCATGATAGACATGTTCGATCTCCTTATCGCGGAGCAACCGGATTGGTTTCCAGTTTCCCACCGGCCACGTTGGACGCTGATTTGTTTGCACTCAATTCGCTCGGGAAGGTAACGATGGATTCCGTTCCGCCACGGATGACCACCACGCTACGAGCAGCCGGGCCGACGTTCTGAGCTATTGCTGGCAGTTTCGTGTTATCCAATTCCGAAAGACGCACGCCGCTGCTTTCGATAACTTTGTGATCCGTCCCGGACCGCAGAATCAGGCGGGGCCGCCCCACGTTGGAGGCCAGCTCAATCTTCTCTGCCTGGGTCGGCGTTACGATCAAGGTCACGCTCCGCGCGATTCCTCCATCTGCCGAGGGAATTCCCAACGTCTGCCCCACGGCAATTACTTTCACATCCTGCACCAGCGTTTTAGTCAGCAAGGAATCGGCTCCGCCTTCGTGAAGCGATGTCAATAAATCCACACTGCATCCCGGCATCAGCAATCCACCCACACCAGAGACCTCATCCACCTGCAGCGTGATCGCTCGCGTCCCGTCGGGCAAAAGTGCCTGCAACCCCGCTCCCGCATTGGGATCAGCCAGCATCGTGCTGAGAATCGGCTGCCCTTCGTTGATCGGCATCATCGCCACACGGCCGGCCACTTCCTCCGGCGTAGCGAATGTCCCCTGCGTTTTCTTTGGCCCGTCCACCGTGACGCTCGTCAAATCATCCGCGGATATGGGCGCCCCCGGCGCGATCGCTTTCCTGGCCTCCACCATTTTCTCGGTGTGAACAACCACGACAGGCGCATGGGCGTTTTTCTTGAGCAAACTATAGACCGTCGCCGTCGCCCCCAACCCCAAGGTGATCGCGACCAGCAAAGGTATGATTACCTTATTGTTCATATCGTTATATGTCGGTCAGGAAAGATAGGGGGTTGAGGGAAGAAGTAGCGGATTAGCAGGTCCGATAGCTCAATGAGAAGTGTGTCCGTGAGAAGACCGAGAAAGTGAAAAGGGTAAGAAGAGTCTGGCAATCGTCATTGACGTGAGGGGTTACTCATGCCGCATGACACAAGCGCCGCTGATCGATTGGCTGGAGCTGATTAAGCCCAGGGCTTTGAAGCCGACTTGCGACCAGGTTGATGAAACCGTCACGGTGATATTGGTCCCAGCTGTCGCAGTGGAAATGCTGGTCGGACTGGTAACGATGTTGAATGCAGATGTTTGCAGGCCTGCCGCCGTCAGCTCCGCATTCACGGCCGTCGTCACATCCGTGTTGGTTGCGCCGCTGACAATTCCAGCGCGAGCACCATTGCGGGCCGCGCCTTCGATCGTGCTCTGCGTCCAGTAAAAATAGCCGAATTCCACCCCGCCAAAGGTCACCGATAACAAAACCGGCAGCACCAGCGCAGTCTCTAATAAAGCGCCCCCGCGACGTGGCAAAAACGACATGAATCGCTTGCGTTTCATTTTAATAACTCAGCGCCAGCAGCAAGGCCGGCAAAATAATCACTGCATAGGGCAGCGGTTTATTCACGCTGTGAGCACTCGTGCCCATGTCAACAATGTTATCGATGCCCACCTGGTCCGCCTGTATCAGTGAAAGCGTCAGCACCGTGGTATTTCGCAGCAATGTGGCCATTCTTCGTTGCACCAGGGCCTGCGTGAGAACGACGATCATTCCGATCACCGCAGCAATTGCGAATATTTCCAGCGTCATTGCGGGGCCCAGCCACGCGCCCAGGGCAATGAGCAGTTTTACATCGCCCCCGCCGATGGCGCGCATCGCGAATAACGGAAAAGTAATGGCGAATCCCAAGCCAATTCCCAACCAGCACGCTTCGATGCCAATGGTTCCATGCAGGAAAGACCGGGCAATGCCAGCTGCGAGCAGGGGGAGGGTGAGATAATTTGCAATGCGCCGATAGCGCCAATCCTGGATTGCCGCCAGGAAAAGCACAGCCAATAGCGGAGCCAATTCAAGCCATCGGAGCATATCGAAAATCCAAAAACAAAAAGTGGCGGACCAGCGCTGTGCATGATCCGCCCTCTTTTGTGTTCAACGCGAAGCTATTACAGCGAAGCGTTGACCGAGTTCCAGCGGGCTAGAACTTTGGTGCCGACGGTGCTGATCACCGTGATGCAGGCAACAACGATCAAGCCGAGAATGAGCGAATATTCAAGCACTTCGCCGCCCTGCTCGTCCTTGACCAACTTGGCAATGAGGTTCTTCATAACCATCTCCCTGGCCAGACGACCAATCGCGGTCAAATGCCGGCCTAAAATTCCTGCCGGTTACGCACCGGCTTGTTCATCATTTTCATCGTCCGCTGCTTGCAACGCCTTAATATTTTCGCGCAAAAAATTCCTCTGGATGGAATATGTCCCATAATTTGCCGAGGATTTCTTTTTCATCCTTCATCCGTCCACCTTCATCCTTCATTTCTGTTTCCCTCAGGTTACTATTCTTGAGCACGATGGATTCTCAATTCGCTGATCTCCTCGATTTCGCCGCGCGCATTGGCATCGAGGTCCGCCACGCTCACCTCGGCGGAAACGCCACCGGCCTGGCACAGACTAAAAATAAACGCATCCTCGTCATCGATCTCGACGCAACCCCTTTGGATCAATTGCACCAGACCGCCCGCGCGCTGGCCCGCATTCCCCAGCTCGATACCGAATATCTCCGCCCCGACCTCCGCCAATTATTGGAAGATTGGACCCATGAATAATTCCTCGCGGCAAGGTCCATCCATCTTCATCACCGTGGCCGAACCCAGTGCCGACCAGCATTCCGCCAATTTAATCCGCGAATTGCTGCAGATTCGGCCCGATCTCCAGATCCACGCAATAGGGGGCGAAAAGATGCGTGCTGCCGGCGCCATCATCCATCACGAATCCGTCGCCAAAGCCGCCATGGGTTGGCGCGCCGCCCTGCGCGCCCGCGAAGTCGCACAATGGCTCCGCTGGACCGATGCTTACTATCAGCAAAACAAACCCTCCCTGCATATCTGCTGCGATTCCTGGTCGATGAATTGGCGATTCGCCCTACTCGCGCATCAGCACAAAGTTCCCGTGCTCTATTACATCGCTCCGCAAACCTGGGCCTCGCGCGAAGGGCGAATTCACAAACTTCGCCGCTATGTCGATCAACTCGCGTGTATTCTCCCATTCGAAGAACAATATTTCCGCCAGCATCATGTCAATGCAACTTATGTCGGGCATCCGCTATTTGATGAGCTGCAAATTTCGCCGTCGCATGATAATTCGAAAATACAGAATGAGGCCCCAGCATCAGTAGATTCCCCGACCATTGGTATTCTGCCCGGATCGCGTTCCTCGGTGGCGAACCACAACTTTCCGCATCAACTCAACGTGGCTCGCCCCATCGCTGCGGTTTTTCCCAACGTAAAATTTCTGGTTCCGACAACTCCAGTCACGCATGAAACAGTTTCCCAACTGGCCAGTCGCTTTCCCAATCTGACGATTGACCTCAATGGCTTCGATCGCGTCGTCCCCCAATGCGATTTCTGCATCAGCGTCTCCGGCACTGCTGCACTGCACATCGCGGCGTACGGCGTTCCGTTTGTCATTGTGTATCGCGTGAATCCTTTGCACTGGCATCTCGTGGGACGATGGGTGGTTAAAACCCGCACCTATTCGCTGGTTAATCTGCTTTCAGGCCGCAAAGAGCACATCGTCCCGGAGTTCATCCCCTGGTACGGCAGTGATAAACCGGTCGCCGATAGGGTGATTGATTATCTGAAACACCCCGAAAAGATGCAGGAGCAACGCCAAGAATTGGCTGAGGTCATCCGCCCGCTTAACCGCCCTGGCGCTTCCAAAAAAGTAGCTCAACTGGCAATAGATATGCTCAACTCTTAGCCAATTTCGCAATCATCGGCCGCCAATTCTCCGCAGCATGCAGCCGCTTGAAGAAAAGCTGTTTGTTCAACACCTGCACCATCGGCGAGACATTCGCCAGCTCGGTCAGTTTCCCTTCATTGGAAACCAGAATCTCATTGCTCGTGAAAATCTCGTAAGGCGTGTCGGCGGGTTGATCATAAAAAAGTTCGAAAGTTGGATCGCCACCCGCTTGCTTAATCACATCCTGCGCAATGTTCTCAATCTCGCGGATTTTTTCATCTGGCACATTACTCAGTTCCACGGATTTGTAGAGCCGTCGAAATAGCAACCCATTACAAAGCCGCGCAAGCTGTATATCCCCCGCGTGACGCCAGACTTTGAAGCATTGCAGGATTGAAACATCATCCAGATCCGCGAATTCCGATACGGAAAGCTCCTGCCCCAGCAGCGCTTTGGCGATCGGATGATGCCGCGGCGGCCATTCCAAACGATCCTGCGTCGCCAGCAATCGCGCCCGATTCAGCGCCAGCTTCAGCATCCCTTCGCTGCTGCGCACCACCTTATGGAAATAAACATTCCGATACATGTGGTACCGGGCCTGCAAATATCCTTCGACCGCGCTCAGCCCCTTCGTCGCCACCGCGAGCCGATCATTTTCAATGACCAGCGCGTGAATGAGCCAATTCAGATCAAGCAACCCATATCGGCTTCCCGTGTGCAAACTATCCCGCAAAAGATAATCGCACCGATCCGCGTCGAGCTGGCTGTAAAGGATATCATGAATGAATGTCCGCTTACTCTTGCGCTTTTCACCTTTCGCCTGCGAAGAAGTTTCCGTTTCCTCCAGCGCTTCCCCACACTCAATACATTCCGCAATCAATCCCGGCAGAGCGCGATCATGGCCCGCGAGAATACGATGCACCTGGCTTTGTGGATCGCGAACAATTTTCAGCGTAAGCGATTCGTGGTCGACCCCAGTAACTCGCTCAAAAACATGACTGAATGGCCCATGCCCAATATCGTGCAGCAAAGCTGAGGTCAGACAAACCGTTCGCTGCTCTTCCGATATCGCATAAGACTGCGACAAATGATCCAGCATCTGCCGGGCTGTTTCCATTACGCCCAAGCTGTGGCTATAGCGGGAATGTTCCGCGCCCGGATACGCCAGCGACGCCATCCCCAATTGCCGAATGCGCCGCAGCCGCTGCATCTCCGCCGCCGAGAGCAGCCGAAAGAGCATCGCTTCCAGCGAATCGTTATCGCGGAAAGCAATCACATCATGCACGGGATCACGAATGATTTTCTCGGACACGGCAAATCAAAGGATGAAGGATGAAGGAGGAAGGATGAAAAAAATACCTTGCAATCAGACAGTGACGATTTCCAAAAAGCCCACGGCCATGCCGTGGGAGTATTCAATCCAACCTATGCCCGCACCTCCACCTCCCTTTCTATTTATATTTCGGCACCCACCCAGTCTCACTCGTAATACCCCCAATGTCCACCAACCGATCAATCTCCGCAATCGGCTTTCGCAACGGCACATTCGCAAAATATTCGGCGATCAATTCCCGCCCCGGGCGGCGAAAAAGATTCTGCTCCGCAACTGGCATATAGCAATGATACCCGCTCAGCGGCGCCGCGACGCACGCCGGGATCAAGCTCGCTGCATCCCGCAAATCCAGATAACTGAAAAGCTCATCGGGATACGGATATGGCTGCGGAACCACTCTCTTTTCAAACGGCTTCTCCTCCAGGTTCAACAGCATCGGATATCGAATCGCCACGCATGTGCATCCTTCCACCGTAGCGTAGTATCGCATCATTTCTTCCGCCGCGGCTTTGCTCAGGCCATAGCTATTGGATGGATTCGCCGGCGCATTTCCGTCTGCGGGCAGATAGGCCAGCACGCTAGGTCGATTCTCACTGATCATGTGGGTGCCGCGCATGGCCTGGATGGAGCTGGAAAAAATCCATTTCTTCACGCCGGATTCGAGCGCCGCCTGAAAAATATTGGCGTTCATCGCGCAATTCTCAGCATACGTTTGCGCCAAGGGCCGCCCATAAATATGCGGATGATTCCCCAGATGCACCAGAACGTCCGCTCCCTCCACCAGGCGATAGCAGCTGACCCGATCCAGCAGATTCGCCACCTCAATCCGCACCCCGCTCTCACGATTCAGGCGCAGGTCTGTGGCTTTAGTGGTATGACCGGCTTCGAGCAGGGCACGGCATACAAAAGTTCCCAAACGACCAGCAGCGCCGGTCACAGCGATGTTCATATCGCTGAATCATATAACACCAACTTTTAACTGCCACCGATTGGGGCAACTCTTGATTCCAACTCCAAAAAAGAGAGCGCGAAGTCGCAACAACGCGAAAAAGGAAATGCGAAAAATATTTTTCCGAATTTTTCGCGGCTTTTGTCGCGCCATCGCGATTTCGCGTTCTCTTTCTCTTGCCGTCACAAATGAGAGTTATACCCACCCAGGATTATAGATTTGACATTTGTCAGTACCGGGTTACGATTCTCCCTGTGACAAACATTGCTGGCCCCATTACGATTATTATTACCCCGGGACAACGCGGGTAGGGCCAGATTCTCTTTTCAACCATGCGAATTTGCGCCCTGCCCCAAAAAGGCAGGGCGTTTTTTATTTTGTGAGGAAACCATGGCTCGGCAAATCGAAATCTATGACACGACCCTTCGCGACGGAACGCAGGGTGAAGGATTTAACCTCTCGCTTCAGGACAAGCTCCTGATTGCCCAGAAGCTCGACGAGCTCGGCGTCGATTACATCGAGGGAGGCTTTCCTCTTTCTAATCCCAAAGATGAATCGTTTTTCCGCGAAGCCAGGCAAACCAAATGGAAAAACGCCAAGGTCGCTGCCTTCGGCATGACTCGCAGAAGGGGGGTCAAAGCCGAAGAAGATCCCGGCATGAAAGCGCTCCTCGGCGCTGAAACTCCAGTGATCACATTGGTCGGCAAAACCAGCGATTATCAGGCTACGCACGTTCTAGGCGTGACGCCGGAAGAGAATGTGCAGATGATCGCTGATTCCGTCGCGCTCATATGCTCCGCGGGTCGGCAGGTGGTTTACGATGCCGAGCATTTCTTCGACACTTTCCGTGCGAATCCGGAATATGCGATGAAGACTTTGCTAGCCGCACAGGAAGCTGGCGCATCGGTATTGTGTCTGTGCGATACCAACGGCGGCTCGATGCCAGAGTTTATCCACGAAGCCGTCTCAAAGGTGAAATCCAAAACCTCCGCGAAGATCGGCATCCATACCCATAACGATTCCGCCCTCGCCGTCGCCAACGCCCTCGCCGCAATCTCCGCCGGCGCCGATCACGCTCAAGGCACCATCAATGGCGTCGGCGAGCGCTGTGGAAACATGGACCTATTGCCATTAGCAGCCAATCTGCAATTGAAATACAAAATGGATTGCCTTCGCCCCGGCACCTTGCAAAAGATCACCGAAACCTCCCGCTTCGTCTACGAAACCGCCAACATGAACCTCATCACCGGCCAACCCTTCGTCGGCCCCAGCGCCTTCGCCCATAAGGGTGGCATGCACGTCCACGCCGTGCAAAAAGACGCGACGACGTATGAGCATGTCCCCCCCGAAGCCGTCGGCAATAACCGTAAAATCATCGTTTCAGAAATGTCCGGCCAATCGAACATCGCCGCCAAGGCCGGCAAAAAATTCAACATCGAAAATGACAAAGCCACGCTTCGCAAAGTGCTCGAGCGTGTGCAGGAACTGGAAAATGCTGGCTATCAGTTCGAATCCGCCGAGGCGAGTTTCGAGTTGCTCGTGCGTAAAGTGATCGGAAAATACCGCACCTTTTTCAATCTGGATCACTATCGCGTCAGCGTGCTAAAGCTGAGCAATCGCCTCTCCGTATCCGAAGCAACCGTCAAACTCCGCCTCGGCAATGTCGAAGAACACCAGGTCGCCGAAGGCGATGGCCCCGTAAACGCCCTCGACGGCGCCCTCCGCCGCGCCTTGCGTCCCCACTTTCCGATGATCGAGAAGCTACATCTGACGGATTACAAGGTTCGTGTAATCAATTCCACCGACGAAACCGCCGCCAAAGTCCGCGTCGTGATCGAATCCCGCCGCACCACCTCCGAAGGCAAAAGCGAAATCTTCGGCACCATCGGCGTCAGCGAAAACATCATCGACGCTTCATGGGATGCGCTTGTGGATGCGTACGAGTATCACTTACTGCACTGCGAGGAAGGAACATGATTTAAGGTTCACACCTTCGCATTAATAAATTCAATCTCTTTAACCGCCGGCACAATCCCCGCATCCGCTCCGCGCTTCAGCAATGTCGTGATCGCCTCACGCCCTCTCGGTCCGTAATCCAGTGTCCAGTGATTCACATACATCCCCACAAATTTGTCCGCTAAATCGCGATTGAGGTCACGGCCGAATTGCAGGGCGTATTCCACCGCTGGCTGGCGATGATCCAGACTATATTGAATCGATTGACGTATGATGTCGGTCACTTCCTGGCACGTCTTTTCCCCCAGATCTTTGCGGATGCAATTTCCACCCAGAGGCAGCGGCAACCCCGTTTGTTCAAACCACCATTCACCCAGATCAACCACCAGGTGCAACCCCATTTGCCGATACGTGAGCTGGCCTTCATGAATGATCAATCCCGCATCCGCCTTTCCCTCTTTCACATAGCGCAGAATTTCATCGAACATCACGACTTCATAATCAAAAGCTTCACCAGCCTTGCCCAGGCACAATTGTAAAGCCAGGAAAGCGGTAGTGAGTTTACCGGGAATGGCAATCTTCTTGCCGCGAAGCGCCGATAGAGAGGTAGGTTCGCGCGTGATGACCATCGGGCCATATTTGTCGCCCATGGAAGAGCCGCAACTCGTCAAAGCATAGCGATCCGCAACGTAGGGATAAGCGTGGATAGAGATAGCGGTAATCTCCAGTTCAGCATTCATCGCCCGCTGATTCAGAGTCTGAATATCCTGCAAAATATGCTCAAAACGGTAGGGCCCGGCATCAATTTTGCCTTTGGCCAGGGCGTAGAACATAAAAGCGTCATCCGGGTCCGGCGAATGCCCGAGTCGTAAATAAACATCGTCCATTGCCATGAGTATATAGATCAAAAGCCAAAAGGTAATGACCGCGATTACGCCCCCACTTTCTCTTTCTCGCACCCGGGTTACCACGCAGTGGAATCTGCGTTACGTTCTTCGTTGTGCGACAATTTGGCTATGCTTTTGCGGCTTCCTCGCGGCCGGCGTTGCTGTGCGGCGCTGGGTCTGGGTTCACTCCACGGACATCCGCTTCAAAGGCGATATCGATAACGGCTTTCATCGCGGCCTGCAGGTGAATCAAAGCCAGCAGACCGATTTCACCCGCGCACCTACTTGGAAAGAATTTTTTGCCGGCTATCACGCGATCTATCAACAGGAAAAGGACCATCCCAGTGGATGGATGAAGTTTGATTACAGCCCCATGCGGCTGCTGGTGATGAGCGTCTGGGTTCACGGGATTCTAGCCAGCGATCCGGGAGCTGCTGGTTGGGTCGATCGAGATGTCAGCCCATTGCTTTGGTTCAATACCATTTGTGCTCTGATCAGTGCGATCGGTGTTTACCTGCTAGTCCGCCAATGGATGCTCCGTCGAGCCGCGGCGCATCCTGAGAATCCACCGCGCGCGATAACCCTGCGGGCCTGGGCAGCGGCGCTATGTCTCTGGTTTAATCCCGCCGTGTTGCTCGATGCCCATGTCTGGCCGCAATGGGATATCTGGTGCGTGCCGTTTTTCATCTGGGCGATTTTCGCTGGCTCATCTGGCGGGTGGTTCTGGACCGGCGTGCTGATCGCGCTCGGGGCCATGTTCAAAGGGCAAATTCTGATCGTCGCCCCCGCGATTCTTGTTTGGTGCATCTTCGTCGGAGGAATCTTTCAAACCGCGCTGATGATTCTCGGCATGCTCACGGTCGGCGTGTTGATCGGAAGCATTTGGTTATTGCCCACAGGCACCGCCTGGGCGGCGCTCGTCGTTTTTGTAACACTCGCCGCTCTGATCGGATTGCTGCTAAGTAAACGGCTGCGAAACAAGTGGGTTTATTACATGGCCGCGCTGCTGTGTGTGGGACTGATCTTAGGAGCCTGGTATTTCAATGGATCGCTGGTTTGGCTGCACACCAGCTTCGACGGGGCTGCGGATAATTTCCGCGTGCTGCGCCTGGATGCAATCACATTCGCCGGCACTCTCGCCTATCGCTGGGGCTGGCAGATTGATGATCCGGTCTTTACCTGGCACACACATGTCGTGACGATGAACTACCTGCTTCGCGGCATCTACATCGGCCTGATGCTGCTTTGCGGCATCGCTGCCGCCCTGCAAACCCGCCGCCGCGATCCTCGCGTGCTGGTGGCCTTAATCGCCCCTTGGATTCTTATGTTTGCCCTGCTTCCGCAAATGCACGAACGCTATCTCATGTGGGGCGCAGCCGTGGCGGCGATTGGAGTGGGCATTAATCTGGAACTGACCATTCTTTTCCTGATCACGACCGCGATCGCCTGTGCGTCAATTCTGGTGCCGATTTATCATGTCGGCCCCTTAGCACAATTTATTGATCACCTGGACCCGGACATCGGCTGGGTGGTGCTTTTTCTGGCGCTGGCCTATTTTTACCAGGGCTGGAAGCGCGATCGCGCGTTTGTCTGATTGACCTGTCGGCGGGACATATAACAATATAAACAGTTAAAGTAGTCACCCGGCCCGAAAGCTGGGGCTAAACGGGATGCGCAGAGGCGGATTGGGCAACGGTTCCATGTCGACGGTTCTTACATCCAGTTCGGTTCACGATCCTCTGCCTGCGAGAGCGGCAGTGCGCTGGGACTTGCGCTATTGTCTTCGGGCTGCTTTGCTCTGGCTCTTATTCTGCGGCGTAGTCGGCGGAGGCGTGGCGCTCCGGCGATGGACGTGGAATCATACGCAGGATGTTCGCTTCCATTTCGATATCAATAATGGTTTTCGCTGGGGTCTGTCGGTCAACAAAGATGAGCAATTTGATGTGACCCAACCTCCGACGTGGAGCGATTTCTTCGCCGGCTATCGCAAGATCTACGCGCGCGAAGAAGAAAAACCCACGCATTATCCGCAATTGGATTACAGCCCGTTTCGTCTGCTGATCATGGGCCTGTGGGTCAAGAGTGTTCTGGCGATTGATCCCCTGGCCAGTGGGTGGATCGATCGCGACGCCAATCCGCTTATGTGGTTTAACACAATCTGCGCTTTTACCGCTGCCGTGGGCGTGTATTTCCTCGTGCGGCTTTGGCTCAAGCGCTGGGCTAAGCGCTCGCCGCTTGATCCGCCGCGGCATATAGAGACCCGTGCGGTGGCCGCGGCACTGTGCATGTGGTTCAACCCCGCAATATTGATCGATGCGCACATCTGGCCGCAATGGGATGTCTGGTGCGTGCCGTTCTATGTCTGGGCCATGTATGCCGGATCAGTCGGCACATGGTTTATCGCCGGCGCGCTGATCGCGCTGGGCGCAATGCTCAAGGGCCAGATTCTCATCGCCGCCCCGGTGATCCTGATCTGGGCAGCCTTTTGTTGTGGTTGGAATGGATGGAAGAGCATCTGGCTGGCGGCGCTCGGGGCACTCACGACGGGCGTAATCATCGGAAGCATCTGGCTTATTCCCGATGCACACGCCTGGGCGTGGGTCGGCCTATCCATGCTGATCATTATTGCGATCGGGCTTGTTGCCGTGCGCTGGCTACGCTACCGCTGGGTTTATTTCGTATCAGCAGTGATTTGCGCGGGCATGATTTTCGGATGCTGGCGTTTCGGTGGATCGACTGATTGGCTCGCATGCAGCTTTACCAATTCAACCGAAAATCAAATTCAGATGAGCCCCGGCGGAATCAATCTCCCGGCGCTATTGCAAGCACGCTGGGGATGGGAAATGGATGACATCGCGTTTAGTTTGCCGACGCATTTTCTGCATCTGAATGAAGGCGTCAGCATTCGTTGGACGCTGCGCGGAATTTATATTGCCCTTTTGATCGGGTGTGGCATCGCGGCAGCCGTGCAGAGCTATCGCAAAAGTCCGCGCGTGATAATTGCGCTGGTTGCCCCCTGGGTGATTATGTATGCGATCCTGCCGCAGATGCGCGAACGGTATTTGCTCTGGGGTGCCTCGCTGACTGCCGTCGGCGTGGGAATCGATCTGGAACTGACCATTCTGTTTTTGCTCACGATGGCCATGGGCTCGATGAGCATTCTCTGTCGGCTGGAGAAGGGCAAGCCGTTGGAAACACTGCTCGATGGCTTGGTCCCGGACATGGGCTGGGTCACGGTCATGCTCGCGCTGGCATATTTTTATCAAGCGTGGAAAAAAGACAAAGTAATTGAACCACCCAAAAACAAAGCTCACGGATTACCATCCGTGGGCATGTCAAACGATTGAATATCGCAAGCTTAATTATTCTCCCAGCGTCGCCACGGGTTGCCGTCCTGCGAAGCCCGTTTGCATCTCGTGCCAGTATTCAACTTTTTCTTCGCCGAGTTTCCAGCATAGGCAGACATCGCGTCCTTTATGCTGGCCAAGGAAATCAACAAGCCCCGTCTGATAATCTTTTAAATCGCATCCAACCGCTGCAAGTTCAGTGACATACTCATGCAAACGGTCCACTTCTGCTTCCAGCTTATTTTGCACATCTTCCTGCGCCATGGGAGGAATAGTGGTTTCCAACTCATGATGCAGCCTCGTGACCAGCGAGTGAGTTTGCACGATGTCGCCAACGATCCGGCGCACCAGGGGGAGCGTGCGATTGGCTTCAACCACCGTGAAATGTTTGCGAGCCTTGGACGAATGGGCCTTTTTCGGAACTGCTGAAGGTGAATTAGGCATAGACGCCTTTCTAATTCCACTTTGACCGCAAAAGCCTGGAGAACGATTCGTCCCATGCCCTGCGGATACTTGGATTATGACTCCACTTACAGCAGAGTCAACCTGTTATTTGTCGGCAATTACAGTGCCGCGCCAATAATCATCCGAGAAATGCCTGATTTGCGGAAAGGGAAAGCTGGGGAACTAGGATTTGAAGGTAAAACGTCGAGATGGGAATTTAGTTGGTTCCGCATTGCAACGGCAATGTGTTCTGAAGCTTACAGTTCCCAAGCATTGCTTCGACGGTGCTTCGGCACTGGCCCGGCATGGCCAATATGTGCAGAAAAAATGCAGAAAAATCTGGGTCCGAAAAGTCGTTTTAGGAAAATATCCTAATAACTGTTTGTGACTCGATTGCACGCCCTTGCCGTGCAGAAAAATTACCGAAAGTGCCCTGCGGATGACAACGCATATTTCACAAAAAAATCGCTCGCCGGATCAGCTGGCGGCGGTGGTCGCATTTTCTTGACAGCACCGTAAACAGCCAAAATCTACTGAAAACCAATGGATTATAAAATGTGTTGCAAATCTGGAGGCAACCTCCATAATTGCATAAATGTTACCTAGGCGTCTTAGTGCACATCTCATTCACTTGCTCCGCCATTCTCCGGCGGTGGTCTTGCTCGGACCGCGACAGGTACGGTCGCTATCGCCTTGGTACATCCGGTCCGCTTGAAGAAATCTGTTTAAACGTCTCCGACAAGCAAGTAGCGCAAGAGAAGCTCACTGCACTCTGCCGTGAAAAATTGGATGAAGCGGCCGGAATCGTCTCTCCGCGTGCGTTGGTGGATGGAGCGCAAAAGCCATTGTCTGAGCATCTCGCTGAGTTACTTGCGGATCTGAAAGCGCGTGGCCGTGGTTCGATGTACATGCGGAATATCGGTTGGCTGGTCAAGGTTCTGTTTTCAGAATGCAAGTGGGTATTACCGAAAGATGTCACTGCCGACGCGTTTGTGATGTGGCGTGCTTCGCAGGCTGGCAAAGCCGCGAAGACACTCAATGAATATCTTGCTGCGGCTAACGCGCTCCTGAATTGGCTAGAGCGGGGCGGCAAAATAAAAGCGAATCCATTGAAGTCAGTGGAAAAATGTGAGACGCGAGGGCAAGAGAAGCGCATCCGGCGTGCATTTACCGATGATGAGTTGTCCCGGCTGTTGGTTGCGGGTGGTAATCGCAAGGTGGTTTATTTGGCCGCTGCACTCACTGGGCTGCGTCGTGGGGAGTTGGATAGCCTTCTGTGGGGTGATGTTCATCTCGACGCTCCTAAGCCGTTTATTCGCGTTCGTGCTGCCGCCAGTAAAAACAAAGCCAGGGCGGATTTGATCATTCGCGATGACCTTGCGACTGAGCTGCGTGCGCTGGGTGGGTATGCCGATGACAAGCTGGTGTTTGCTCATCTGCTCCCGACGATGGAAGAATTCCGGGCCGATCTGGCTGCGGCTGGTATCGCTGCGTCGGATGTTCAGGGCCGCATTGTTGATTTTCATGCACTGCGTCACACGCTGGCAACCAATCTTGCTCGTGCCGGCGTGGCGCCGCGTGTGTCGATGAAGCTGATGCGTCATAGCGATCTGCGCTTGACGATGAACGTGTACACTGATCCTGAGTTATTGGCCGCTGAGGATGCGTTGGATTTACTGCCGCGTTTTGTCCTGGCTGAGGGTGTCAACCTTGCCGCGGCGACGGGAACGGATGGTGCAAATGGGTCGATACAGATTATTGCGAATCGTGACACACAAAAAGCCTCACACAACATAGTCAAAACGCGTCCCGCGTTGTCACTTGGTGTCCATTCGATGTCTGGTGGAAATCAATCGCAAGTAAATGGTGGTAGGGAAGATAGGCTCGGCGTGTCTGCGGCTGTCACTGCAAGTCAAAATGTCCAAAAAGCTGGGGAACTAGGATTTGAACCTAGACAAGCAGATTCAGAGACTGCTGTGCTACCGTTACACCATTCCCCAGTAGGAACTTGCAAGAAATCCTAGGCGATCCCGCCAACCTGTCAAGTCAACCGATCTACAACACGAGCCTTGTTCATTCTAACGCAACGCCGGGCCTGAGGTACTCCGAAGACTCGCATGCCACGCCAGAAATTCATCTTCGCCCAATACCTGATTTGAGTCTTAAGTGACCCCGTGTTCGCAACCGATGATCACGACAGAAAGGGAAAATACCTATGTCATGCTGGGTGGTTCCGAGTCTGGCGGCAGAATATCTGGGGATAACGCTTGAAGACCTGCAAGGCCGGATATCAGGCGGCACGATTCCCAGCAAACATGATCATGGGTTTCTCTTTGTCGATGTAGCTCCCCATTCCAGCCAGCCACGCCAGGTCCAGGAAGGGCCGACCTATGTCGAATTGTCCGCCGATGAGATCGAGGCTCTGCGCGGCGACGAGTCGGAAGTAGAAGAACCGGTGATGGAAGAATCTGTGCTGGAAGAAACCGAAGACGATGCAGTTCCGATAACACTCCGCCCCGATTGGACCGGTGTAAGGCAGACCACCGGCCAACTACGCCGACGCCCCGCCGCATAAATTCCAATCGCGATTTTTACTTTCAATCCCATTTCCACATCCAGAAGAGCCGGGCCGTCCCCGGCCCGAACCCACTCCCGCACATTTTCCCGCCAATCCTTCCCGCAATCCACCCAATCCATTATTCCCACCCCAATCCTTTTCGCCTCGCCCACCTTGCATACAATGCCTGCACATGGCATTGGTTCAACTCAGTAACATCGAAAAGACCCTCGGCTCGCGCACCCTCTTTGCGCAACTCGATTTCACCATCAATACCGGCGAGCGAATCGGCTTCATCGGCGAAAACGGCGCCGGCAAATCCACCCTCTTCAAAATCCTCACCCGCCAGATCACCCCCGATGATGGCCAGATAGCAATCAACGATTCGACGAAGATCGGCTTGCTCGTGCAGGATCCCGTGTTCGATTCCAGCAACACCGTCATCGACGAAGCCGAACTCGCCTTCGGCAAGCTGCACGATTTGGCCCATCAGCTGCGCGATCTCGAGCATGCGATGGCGGAAGTGCACGGCGATGCCCTGACAAAAGTTCTCGAGCAATATCAGGACGTGCAGCACGAATTCGACCTGGCAGGGGGTTACGTCTGGCATCATAAATTAGAAGCCACGCTGCTCGGCGTCGGCCTCAATCGCGAGATGTGGGAACGCCCGGTAAAGGTGTTATCAGGCGGCCAGCGATCGCGCTTAGCGCTGGCGAAAGTCCTGATCGCCGAGCCGGATGTCCTGCTTCTCGACGAACCCACCAACCATCTCGATCTGGCGGCGATTGAGTGGCTGGAAAATTATCTCCTCGATTTCCACGGCGCCGCCGTGATCATTTCGCACGACCGCTATCTGCTCGATCGCCTGGCGACGCGAATTGTCTGGCTCACCCAAAAGCAGCTCAATAGCTATCCGGGCAACTATTCCAATTTTACCGAGCAAAAAGAACTGCACGAGCTCACCCAGCAGCGCGCCTATAACGAGCAGCGTGCCGACATCGCCAAGCAGGAGGAATACATCCGCCGTTTCAAAGCCGGCCAGCGCGCCCGCCAGGCCAAGGGTCGTGAAAAACGGCTGGATCGCCTCAAGGAATCCGAGGATTTGATTTCCGATCTGGAGCAGCAAAAGCAAATCACCCTGTCGCTCAGCACGGAGCAGCGCGCCGGCGACCGCGTCCTCCAGGTGCGCGATCTGACCAAATCTTTCGCCCCTCCAGAAACCCCTGCGGGCTTGCCACTTCCGTGGCAAGCTCTTTGGTCCAACCTGAATTTCGAAGTCAAACGCGGAGAGCGCATCGGCATCCTGGGCCCGAATGGCTCAGGAAAAACCACGCTGCTTAAAATACTGCTGGGTGAGATCGACGCTGACGCCGGCGAAATCAAATGGGGCGCAAACCTCGCATTAGGCTATTACGACCAGCGGCTCGGCGATCTTGACCCGGACAAAACTGTATTCGACGAAACCTGGGGCAATCGTCCCGTCAAAGCCCAGGAAGTGCGGAATATCCTAGGCGCTCTGCTCTTTCGCGGCGACGACATCGAAAAACCCATCCATCTCCTCTCCGGCGGCGAACGCGCCCGCGTGCGCCTAGCGCAACTATTGTTAGAAAAGCCCAACGTCCTGTTGCTCGACGAGCCAACCAATCATCTGGATGTAGCATCCTCCCAGGCCCTTGAGCAGATGCTCGTGCAATTCCCCGGCACCATTCTGTGCGTAAGCCACGACCGCTATTTCCTCGATAAAACGGTCGAGCGCCTGCTCATTCTCCAACCGCCCGGCATGACGGATTTCGAAGGAAACTATTCCGCATGGATGGCAAAACAACGCAGCGCTGCCGCCGCACGCCCGGAAAAATCCCGCGAGCGCAGCAAATCCTCCCATGCACAAAAGACCGCTGTTGCCCCCAAGCCCCAGAACCGCAAACCCTCCAGTTCTCTTTCACGTTTAACCCCCGCAGAATTGGAATCCCAAATCGCCAGCACCGAAGTAGCTGTCGAAGATGCCCGCACCCAGTTAGGCGATCCCACGGTCTTTCGCGACCCCAAAAAAGCCCGCGCAGCTCAAGCCGATTTCGAAAAGCTGCAAGATAAACTCACCGACCTGGAAGCCGAGTATTTTTCCAGAGGATAGTTCTGGTAAATATTAATGCACGTTTCATCCCCACGGAATAATTCACTAACACTGGCGGTGGCACTTTAGTGTCACTGCCAAAGCGTTATCCCTTTAAGGCGCCCGCAAGAGTAAAAAGGTAAATCCCTCACCCCGCATGCAGCCGCAGCGACGGCTCATCTTGCTCAATCGGATTTAAATCCGCAATCGTAGACAACAGCAGCGCAGGATCGCACGGCTTGGCAAGATGCCGCTGAAACCCCGCCGACAACGCCGCCGCCCGGTCTTCATCCCGTGCATACGCAGTGAGCGCAATCGCCGGCGTACCTCCGCCATCTTCCTGTCGCAACAGTCGAATCGCGCGAATCAGGCTATACCCATCATGATCCGGCATGGCGATGTCGCTAACCAGCACATCAGGCCGCATGCGACGGAAAAGCTCAATCGCTTCTTTCACACAACCCGCCGACGAAACCCGCGCCCCCGCACGCTCAATAATTTGTGCAATTACCTCGCGCGCATCCCCTTCATCATCCACCACGAGCACATTAAGTCCCCGCAGATTAGGCGGCTTGGCATCAATCGGGCGAGAGGGAATTTCAGTAGTTCCAACTGCATTGCTGCTGATCGGCAAAAAGACGGTGAAGACCGAGCCATGATTCTTCCCCGCGCTTTCAGCTGTGACCGTCCCACCATGAAGCTCAACGATACGTCGGACAATGGTCAACCCAATTCCGAGCCCGCCATGCGTTCGCGTGCTGGTGGAATCGCCCTGGCGGAAGCGATCGAAGACGTATGGGAGAAAAGCGGGATCAATTCCCTGGCCAGTATCTTTAACGCAAATCTTGATCATCGCCCCGTCGCAATCCAGCGAGACGGAAATTTTCCCATCCGTAGGAGTGAATTTGACCGCATTGGAAAGTAGGTTCCAGACCACTTGCTGCAAACGATCCGGGTCACCCGTCACTTCCGCGGCCCCGTTTCGCATTAGCTCGAGCGCGATATGTTTTCCCTCTGCAGAGGGACGAATTACATCAACAGCCGCTTCGACCACATTCGCAGGATTTACCGGTTTGAGATTCAGCCGCAGCTTGCCCGTATTGATGCGCGAGACATCCAGCAGATCTTCAATCAGCCGAGTCTGCGCCCGGGCATTGCGATCAATGACATCCAATCCATGCGACAAATCATCATCCAGCTTTTCCAGCTTGAGCAATTGCGTCCATCCCAGAATCGCATTAAGCGGCGTGCGCAACTCATGGCTGAGCGTGGATAGAAATTCATCCTTGATGCGATTCGCCTCTCGCTCCTGCGCGAAGATAGCGTTTTCCACAGCAATCGAAGCCATCTGTGCCAGCTGCATCAGCACCGTTTCATCATCACTGGTGAAATTTCCCTCGAAACGGTCCGCCAGATAAATGACCCCCAGGTTATTCCCCGTCCGCCCCGCCAGCGGAATGGCAAGCATTCCCCCGACGATAGGCGGAATATCCAGTTGCCGCACAATGTCCCAATCAGGATGATCATGTAATTCAGTTTCAGTCAGCCGCGTAGGCGTATTGCTGCGAGCGACCAGCGTCTGCGCCACCGCATCCAGCTGCAACGGTCGCGATTTCCAGCTTTCATACTTTTCCGAAAATGACGAAAACGATTGCGTCTTCTGCTGCCCAAGCTCAGGCGGAGCAGCCATGAAAAGTGTAATCGCCTGGTGCGCCCCAATAACATTCCGAGCCGTATCGGTAACCGTCTGCAACATGCGCTCGGTCGACAGCGCACTATTAATTGTCACCGATGCCGCCGCCAATTGCTGAAGCTGCGTAGCACGCCGACGCAAGCTTTCCGCCTGCCGCTGCACCTGTCGCGATTTCTTCAGCAAATCTACAAATAC
>DASXDR010000032.1:0-3784 GCA_036490535.1 Tepidisphaeraceae bacterium
AATCAGCACGCGCACAATTTCGCCAAAGCCAAGGGTGACGATGGCTAGGTAATCACCGCGCAGTCGCAGGGATGGCAGCCCGACGACCCAGCCAACCGCTGCGGCAAAGATTCCCCCAGCCACGCAGGCCGCAATAAACAAAAGATCACCCGATCTGAAAAGTGGCCCATGAAAATGCGCCATGCCAGTCCAGCTAAAGATTCCACCACGAAAATCAGCCGAACCAAACAGGCGAAACGATCCATAGTAAACAATTCCGGCGGCTAAGTATCCGCCCAGCGACATAAACCCAGCATGCCCAATCGAAAACTGCCCCGCAAATCCATTCACTACATTCAACGAGACAGCCAGAATAATCGCGATGCCACAATTAACAATTAAATCCGCCGCAAATCCGCCGAGCCGGGGAACAATCAGGAAATGCAGGAGGGCGGCGAAGAGGATGCCGAGCAGCAAAGGGAGAAAAGAATGCCAAAGCGAAGCCAGAAGCCAGGAGCCAGGAGCCAGAATACCGGAGCTTGTCTTCGGGCTACTGGCTTCTGGCTTCTGGCTTCTCTCTGTCATTCTGCATTCCCTCAAACTTTTTCAATCGCCGCCGTGCCCAGGATTCCCTGCGGGCGCACCAGCAGCACCAGGATGAGAACGAGGAAAACATACACATCGCGATAGTTGCTGGACAGGTACGCCACGCCGAAGAATTCGACTATTCCAATGAGAATGCCGCCCAGCAGCGCCCCGCGCACATTCCCAATCCCCCCCACCACAGCAGCGACAAATGCTTTTAATCCCAACAAAATCCACACGCTCGCAGCCGTCTGCTGCAATTGCGGATATTTCATTGCATATAAAAATCCCGCCGCCCCCGCCAGGCACGAGCCGATGAAAAATGTGAATGCGATCGCGCGATCCACGTTGATCCCCATCAGCGCCGCCGCACTGAAATTATGCGAAATCGCCCGCATCGCCCGGCCAAAGCGTGTGTGGTAAATCCAAAACTGCATGATAATCATGAGCGTGATCGCGATGGCAAATACCAGCACATCCACTAAGCGCAGATCCACCCCCGCGAAATGCCCCAGAACTTTATCCGGAAAAATAGTCGGCGCCGCCTGCGGATAAGGACCAAAAACGCCGCGCAATTGTCCCGTATTTTCCAGCAATAGCGAAACACCAATCGCGGTAATCAGCACATTCAATCTAGGTGCATTACGCAATGGCTTATATGCAAATTGCTGGATCAGAAAGCCAATAAACCCACACCCCAGAATTGCCGCCGCCGGGATGACAATTCCCATCACCACGGGATTAACCAGAGTTCCTTGGCCATGCGATATGCGAATGAGCAGCGTCGCGCTGAGCCAGGTTAGCCAGGCGCCGAGTGCAAATACATCGCTATGCGCAAAGTTGATGAACTGCAGAATCCCAAAAACCAGCGTGTAACCCAGCGCGATCAGCGCATACAAGCTGCCAACCGCTACCGCGTCCATTAGTGTTTGCAGAAAAGTGGACATGCAGAATTCAGGATGAACGCTGAACGACGAAGGTCGAAAAATACCTTCGTCCTTTCACTCTACTTCGGCGGTTCGATCGTTGTGTAAAAAGAAAATGATCCGTTTTCGACTCGTTGAATGACCGCTAGTTTTCTAGCGTTGCGATCCGCATCGATGGTGATATTCCCAGTGACTGCATGGAAATCCTTGGTTGCATTGATCGCAGCAGCGAGATCATCTCCGCTGAGTGATTTGGCTCGCCGGATGGCATCGAATAACAGATTCGTCGCATCATAGCCGAGCGCTGCCATCGAATCCGGCCCATGCCCGTAAACTGCCTTATATTGTTCCACAAACTTCTGCACCTCGGGGCGTTTATCTTCCTGCGAATAGTGATCGGAGAAATAGCAGTTATCCAACGCATGCCCAGCATTCTTTAATTGATCGGACACCCAGCCATCTCCGCCAATCAAAGGGCAATTAATGCCCAATTGCCTGGCCTGCTGGGCGATAGTCACCACTTCCGTGTAATAGCCGGGAATGTAGATGAAATCCGGATTACTGTTTTTGATCGCGTTGAGCTGCGCAGAAAAATCGGTATCGCCGTCAGCATAGGCTTGCTCGTTGGTCACCGTGCCGCCGAGTTGCTGCAAAGCTTTATCGAAATCGGTTCGCAGGCCAGCGGAATAGGCCTGGGCGCGGTTATACAAAACCGCAGCGCGGCTCAGATGCAAATTATTTTTAGCGAAGGTCGCTCCGACGTAACCTTGGAATGGGTCAATGAAGCAGACGCGCGAAATCATGTTACCGATTTGCGTAACCTTTGGGTTAGTGCTCGAAGGAGAGATCATCGGCACACCGTTCTGCTGGCACACTTGGCCCGCAGCGATCGACAGCGACGAAGCCACTTCGCCGATCACCGCCACTACATGATCCTCCTGAATAAGCCGGGTGACCGCGGTAATCGCTTCCTGCTGTTTTCCCTGATCGTCGTAGGCAAAGAGCTTGATCTGCCGGCCATTCACTCCGCCGGCAGCATTGACCTGGGCAACCGCCAGTTTGACTCCATCATCAGTCGAGGTCCCGAACGTGGCCTGGCTGCCCGTGATCGAGCCGTATTCACCCACATTAATTGGCCCATTATCCGTCGCACCCGCGCTGGAAGAAGGCGACGATGATTCCTGTTTGTCACAACCAGCCCAGCCCAGAATTCCCAAAAGCAGAACGATGCAGATTCGGCGCATGAAGCGTTTTTAGCCGCTATGGCGCTTCCGGGCAAGCGAAATATGAAACGCTGGACCATGAATAACAACGATGAAATCCGTCTTGATCGACATCAGCCTGTGACATTTGCCTTGCTTCTCGTTACATTCGGATTCTTGAAGGAGATTCCGTGATGCAGCGGCGATTGGTGGCTTTAACGTGTGGGATGTTGATGGCGATGTTCTCGGCACACCTGCGGGCACAATCCGACACCGAAAGTGTCTATGCGCCACCTGCTCCGCCGACCCCGGATTCGGGAACCAACCAGGGGGCTTTGCACCTGGACACCAAAGTAAATTACATGACCGATTACGTTTATCGCGGCATTCAGCCGATCCCGACTCCCAATCACGGGCCGAACCTCCAATTCGATGGCGAGCTCAATCTTGATCTCGGAAAACTGCCGCATCCGTTTGGAGGGATTTTTACCAATATCAATAGCAGCGATCCCGTGAATCACTTTGAAGAAATTCGCCCCTTCTTCGGATTCGATTGGAAGCTTTCCCCCTTTATCTTCACCGCCGGCGATAATTCCTACATCCATCCCGACCGCTCATCCCTGGATACCAGCGAAGTTTTCTGGAAACTGACATTCGATGATTCAATCATCTGGCACACCGAAAAGCCGCTGCTCAGTCCATATATTTACGCTGCTTACGATTACGATAAATACAGTGGTTGGTATATTGAGGCTGGAATTAAACACGATTTTGAATTCCGCGATCTTGGCTTCGTGCTCACTGCCCATGCGGATGTGGCTTATGTACTGGATGACTCGCAGTTCTCCAATAAAAGCGGCGACGATACCGGCTTCCAGCACTACGAAGTAGGATTGATCGGCACTTATTCCCTCAACAACCTTCTCAATTTTTCCACGCGCTACGGCCAGTGGGACCTGGTTGGCTATCTTTCCTACACCGGCGGTATCGAAGACAGCCTGAAAGCCGTCGACGAAACCTGGGGCGGCGTCGGAATCGGCCTGCGCTACTAACGCTGCGCTGGATGTTAGTTGTTAATGGATAGTTGATAGT
>DASXDR010000065.1:0-18049 GCA_036490535.1 Tepidisphaeraceae bacterium
ATCTGCCTCCTGATGACTAGGCTGAATCTGTCGTGCAGCCTGCTGTAGATAGGATTGCAAAAATTTGGTCTCAGCTTTTGGACAGACAATACCTAATCGAATGCCCGTGTTAAATCCCTGCATTGTTAGCGGAAAATCGAATGGTCGATTATTCATTATCCCCCGTACCGGATGCGCATCTCTCGCCAAGGCCGTACCAGTTCGATTTGAAAATACTAAATTGGGTTCCTGTATTTGAATGCCGCGTTGTTTGAGCAGTGGACGGACTTTAGCTTCAATGTTGATGTTTGCGGCTCCTCTACCGCCAAATATTTCTGCGAAAGTAGGTGATCGGCGAATTAAAAATCTGAATGGAGTTCCACAGTTTGGCGGATATTCATAAATCTTCTGTATTGAATCTGATGCCAAAAGTTGCGCACGCCAAAAATTAACAGCCTCATTGAATTCTTTGTTGTGCTGCCAGCCAAGTATTCGCAATTTGACAGGATTCGATTTTTCACGGAGAGCAACTTTCCCATCAACGGTCAGAACTTTGATCGAAGGCTTGAGTATCAGAAAAGAGCGTTTCTCTATCTGTCGCAGGGATAGGTGGACTGATTGATGAACACGAAGTGATTCGCCATCGAATTGTTCATCGCGCGGCGATTCGGGTAACCACAATTCGTGCGATCCATCGGCATGCAGTTTCGTTGCCATTACCATGCTTCGCACCAATGCTCCTTGCATTAGTGATGTAATAGCCCCGTCTTCGAAGCGAAGATTGGCCTCAGAAATGGGGGCGCGTTGGGGTCTGTCTTTAATATTGTCTCCGAAACATTCGCGTATGTCATCCACAGTTCCAAGCGCAAATATCTGGCTTTTAAAGGGCACAGCCACCACTTCCTTTCCGGCCGTTTGTTCGCGTACCCATTTCCAGACGTGCTCTTTGGGCCAGTCCTTCAATTCGAATGCCAGGACCTCGGAAGGACATTCAATTTCAAACGCATTGCTTTTAAGGACTGCGATGGGATTGGTGGAATCAATTCTGAATGGACTCCTCGGGGTATCGGTCCCCCCCGTATTTTGTGCGATAAGCTGAATCGCTTTAGCCTGAACAGCGGTATCAAGGCAATGGAGCGAAAGTCGGATCATCAAATCATCGAATCCCTGTGTTGGAACGATGTACGCGGCATGACCATTTGCTCGTGCGTCGCCAATCAGCTTCAGGACGGGAGTTGGGACATTATCCAAATCTTGTACGCACCAATACAAAGTCCCAGCACCTCGTTGTCCAATGCCGTGAGAAAACGCAGCCATGATAGACGAATCCCTACCGCTGTAGCCCGCAATGATAACTTGCGAATCCCGTAACTCTTCGACCAGAGCAAGTTCAAGATCGTGTTCCTGGCGTTTTATCTCATCTGTCGTATTTTTGAGTTGGTCATATCGATAATCTCCGTGAAGCGACACAATTAAGAGTTCGCCAGTTTTAGAGGCTCGAATAATACGATGTGCTGAATCGATTCCGACCTCAATCGGCATCACATTTATCGGTGCAACTGAGCGGCTTACAAGCTGATCAAAATTAGTCGTCCACACGGATTTAATAAGCGGCTGGGACGCCAAAATGCCAAGGAGTTGGTAGCCGATATGCGGAGTGGCAGTTCGGACTTTCTCCTGAAAAAACGACCGCCGACTCTCTGGAATTGGATAGCACGCCTCAATGTAGACGCTGTATTCATCCGGAGAATTCAGGGCGGGATAGATACCTTGGCGATCAAGCCATCGTTGTATACGGCGGCGTACGCTAGCAAGCGAAAGCTCAGAAAATTGGGTCTCTAAACCAATATTATTCGTGAGGAAAATGTTTCGCTTCCACTCCCATATGCACATCTGTGCTGAAGGCATACCCGATGTAATCGATGCACCCGCGCCTAGAAACAGGGTGTGCGGTGTGGCGCGACCGACCCCTACGGATCGAATGAATGCGTCGAGAGGAAGGATAAACTCCTTCATCAGATTTCCTCCTCGGCAGCCACTTCGTGCATTGCGTCAGCGCCAGTCTGCGATAGCAATTGCTTTAATTGTTCTGGACCAATATTTGCTCGCTTGAGCTTCTCGGCAGTTGCGGTTCGCCATGCCAAGTTTCCGGGACCGGGAAATTCTCGTCGAATTTCGCGGACCACTTGTAGAGCGTTTTTTGCCCACGAGCGAAAATTATCCAAATGCCAGTAATGGACTTTCTTGAGCGATGGGATTGCTCCTTTCGTAGTTCGCGTGCATGGCGTGATGAGAACCGGGATAATTTCGACATCTGAAGATAGGGCGAGCTTATTTCTTATCCAGTCAGGGTGGGACACTGCCTGCCGCGCTTTCCGAACGGAAAATATTGTGTCTGCGCTACCGTCTGCATGGTCCTCGAAAACAAAACACAAAGTATCATCCGCAATCCACCATGGATCAGGTGCGGCTTCTTCTGTTGAGTTTCCGGCCGAATATCCAAGCAAACGGCCCAACCGTTCATGGCCATCTTCAAAAGCGGTGCCGTCAGCGGGATTAAGGATCGTGCTGAGAATTGCACTTTCCTCGGCATCATACTTGCGGTCGTGAATGGTTCCCATCTTTTCAAGAATTAACTCAATGCGCTCAATCATTGTCGCGAGACGGGAATCGGCAGATGTTGCCGTGACTGTTGCCGTGGTTCTGTTAGCATGCAAGCCCACCAACCATCGTAGTACAGGCGCCGCAGCTTGAGCCTGGCGAAAGTAATCTTTTGCGATGTCGTCGTTAGGCAGTTGACCCGACTGATTCGCGAGCCACGCCGCTGAGCCAGCAAGGTAAAGCCATAATGCCCGGTATCCTCGAAGATCGGCATGTGTAAGTTTGCCAATGACTGCACGACACTGCTCAAGCGCAGCGGTGAAATCGGCGTTCCATAGCCGATTGTGCGGACGATGCCAACTCTTTTTTCCATCCAAGCGACGCCTGTACGCGCTGTTAAGAAGTTTATCCCCTCACTGGAGTTCCTCCAAGGCATTCCTTATATGTGGGGGCAACTGAATACCCGATAAACGCATAATGTGGCTGGTGCGGGCGGTCGGAATCGAACCGACAATCCTTGTGGGAACGGGTTTTTGAGACCCGCGCGTCTACCTATTCCGCCACGCCCGCGACAGATTTCCTATAGCGGGATTGGTAGCTTACGCCAACGAAAATCTCACAGAATTCGCGCATGGATCACACGAATTGGCTATTCTTCATTGTCCTCGTCCTTTTTCTTCCTGGACTTGCGCACGTTAATAGCGCCAGCATCAAGCGTGTTTTTCAGGTGCACGGCGTAATGTTTCTCGATCATTTCGACGCTGGTACGGCAATTTTTGGCGATCTGGTAAATGTCGGCACCCTCTGACAGACGCAGACATATATATGTGTGCCGTAAGCTGTAGGCGGTGCGGCGGTTCCCATCACGATCTTTTTTCAGATTTTCTTCAGTCAAAATTGCATTCAGGAGTTCGCGCTGGTTACTCGGAAAAAGCCGGTCGGTCGGCTTCGCGTTATTCCGCTCTTTGAGCCGCATGAATGGCCGAACCGCGTTTGCCGTACTTTTGCAGTAGCCGACACCGCGCTTTCCGCGAACTTCGATCACCAGCAATTCCTCGGCGGTGCCGTCGTCTTTCTCGACGCTGACATCGCGATACTCAAGCCTCGCTGCCTCGTCTGGCCGAAGTCCCGTGTTGGCCATGAACAGAACATAATCATGCAATCGCTGGCATTCCTCCTGCCACCGATTATTTAACGGCTTTTTTGCCCGGCGCCGGGTGGCTTCGTAAAGCTGGCGATACTCGTCGGGCGAGAACCATGCCCGATGGCCAATCTTGCCGGATGCCTTGTAAGGCGGGGAAATGTCAGGCACGAATTGGATCAAGCCGTCCCGCTGTGCCATTTTTAGGATTTGGCGGAGCGTTACCGTTTCATGGTGCAGCGTGCTGCGCGACGGGCGAATCGGTTCACCATCCTTGTTCTTACGGGAAGTCTGACGGTGAACTCTATACTCTTGAACCTTTCCAGGCGTGATCTCTGGAAGCGTTAGCGGCCCGAGAAATGGTTTCAGGTGTGCATTGATGATGATTTTGTGTGTTTCGATATACTTCGGGCTGCGATGTCCCTGAGTAATGGCTTCATATTCGCGCTGGAACTTGTCGGCGACCTGGGAGAAGGTAGGGCCTTCCTTGATTTCGCCGGAGCGCTTTTTACCTCTCAGACCAAGGTACCAGTCCTCGGCGAATTCTTTGGCATGGGATAGCCGCTCCTCCTTTGTAGTCGTGCGCCAGATACGGCCAGCCAGGTAGGTATAGCACTGCCAGTATGGACTGCCGTTGCGCTTATAGACGTAGGCTTCGCCTCCTAAAATGTCGTGTCGTTCGATGTGGCCTTCTCCCGAGTGCGGTGTGCAAAATGTGCAAGTTTTGTGCAAGTATATTTGGAGGATTTGTCATGTCAATTTATTTCTTAACAGACTGATTTATATGAATATTTGTGTTTGCTGGTTTTAGACGTAGTAGATTTTGAGTCCGGTGCGCCTGCAAATAACACATTGATTTTTCATAGAGATTTTTTGCACACAGATTTTTTGTGCAAGAAAGTGTGCAAGTTTCAGGATTCAGTTGTTGAGCCGAATCCGCGCTCACTTATTGGTTGAAGTTCGCGGTATCATACGCTAAAACCAACGAATCCAATCGCGCCGGATACTCGGCATCTGCTCGGCTCTGATTGCTCTTGTGGATTGAAATTGGAGGCGCTACGGCGCGTTTTCCGCCGTCCGGTGCGCCCATTACGGGCGGGCGGGAAACTCTCTCCTGGACGTGCGGAAACTGGCTCTCAGAGCCATTTTCACGGTGAAAAACATCCTAAGCTCCGCTTAGGGGAGATGTCTGCAACACAATTTCAACGCCAGCGTGCGTATGTACCGGCATGAGACGACATCACGAAAAAGCCACCGGTGCGAAACACCGGTGGCTGAACCTGACAGCGTGCAAGATATAGGCAAAATTTTCATCGTCTGCGGCGTCGAAGGACGAGCATTCCACCAGCCGCGATTCCCGACAAACTGGCCGGTTCTGGCACGGTCGTCGTCGTATAGCTAAAGTTCGAGATGTATTGATCGGCACCCCCGTTGCCAAAACCATCGCCGGTACCCGCAAAGAACCCGACGTAGCCCGTGGCACTTCCTAAAGTCGATGCCAAGGAGCCCACTACATAGTTCTTTGGGCCGAAAGTTTCTGTCCCCTCGGTCATCGTGACAGATAGGATTGACCCGCTGTAAACAATATTCACATTTATACTGTCGCCATCGAACGCATTGACCGGGCTAGTGACCCCTAATCCTCCGCTAAGAGAACCGTCCGTGAAGAATCCGGCATCGGTTACTCCCGGACCCGTGTCGGTCAAGATCGGAACGTCGGCACTGGGCGTGACATCGCTATAGCCTTCGGTCGCCGTACCCATAGGATCACTTTGGACGATGAATGCTATGCCCTGATAGTCCAGGCATGCGCGGATATTGTTTGCCAAATACGTAAAATTCACGTCAAAACTGGAGACGCTTTGTGGTGTATTGAACCACAGCGTGCGGTTCTGTCCCTCGCCAGTTGTCAGTTCGATAGAATTATTGGTGACCAGAACGGGAGGACTACCGGTGTCAGTAGTATCGTATGTCCATCCTGTAAGCCCGTTGAAGCTATTGATATCCGCATGGACTGGCGAAAGCAAAAACCCGGCGGCGGCCAGAGCGCCTACCGCATACGAGATATGACGAATCATAATTATTCTCCTAACCTCGAATAGTTTTGTGTGGCACGAGAACCGTTCTCGGCCTTTGCAGCGGCACAATAACAATTTTTTTGAATCGCGTTTTGCGATGAATTTCGGAATTCTCCCCAACCACGACTCAAATCCATCCGCGCGGCGCGCGCGGATGGATTTATGAGGCAAAAATATTTTTATTTTTTTCTGTATTTCATCCAACAGGGGCATCATGTACGCGAAGAATCCAGTCAGCGGCCTTCTGTGCGGCTCCGCCAGCAGCGATGACCAGCCGCTTATCGTCTTTGAGTTGTTTGAGCCAGCCTCGCAGATAGGCGGCCTGATTCTCAATGACGGCGGGCTGGATGCCAGCATGCCCGCAAAGAAATGCCGCCGACATTTCGGCGATCAGTTCCTCGCGGCCATAGTCGGCGGTGCCGAACGGTTTGGGGTCGGTGTCGAGCTTGCGGTCAAGCCGTTTGCTATGCCCGGTCGAATGGCCAAGCTCGTGAAAGAGCGTGGAATAATATTCCTCGGCGGATGCAAACCGCGACGGTTCCGGCATCCGCACCATGTCGGTGGATGGGCGGTAGCAAGCTTGCTGCCCGCCATGTTCGATGGCCGGTGCATCGGCATATCCTTTGACCATCGCCTCGGCTGCTTCAATCGGTTTGAAGTCCAGTGGCTCGAACTTCACGGCGTCCGGTATTTCGATACCCTCGCATTGCACGGCATTGAATACGTTGTAATAGCGAAGAATCGGCACTTTCTTCGCCTTGCCGGTCTCCTTGTCGGCGACTTCGTATTCCTTCCAGAATACGACCATTGAGGCTTTCTCCCCCTTCTTAACGGCTCCGCCCCGCTGCTTCGCCTGGTTGAAAGTGAGCCAATAGGCTGATTCGTAACCTTGTGCCCACGCGGTGAACGCCAGCATAAAGACATTGATGCCGCGATATGGCTTGCCGCTCTCCAAGTTCTTGGGATGCCCGGCGGATTGCCTTCCGAGAATCGGCGAACGCCAGGGGACAACGCCCTTTTCCAACATGGCGATAATCTGGTTGGTCACTTCTGCATATAGATCGAGAGACATAAGGCACTCCGTTTCTGGTTGCGAGACTTAGGACTCGGTGGTGTGGAACAACCACACTCACCCGCCGCAGCCTTGATGGCGGAGGAACGGAGCAGCCGCGCGCAGCAGTCACAGGTGGAACCGTCGGCAGAAGAGGCTCCGCCTACTGGCGGAGTAGTACCTTGACGGCGAGCACGGCTGCGCAGAATGACGGCAGAGAGACAAGACGGATTAAGAGAAGCCCGCAAAGCGGTCGTGATTTGGAAAAGGGGTGCGGGGAATATCCCCGCGAAGGTCGGCAGAATTTTTTCTGAAAGAAAATGCCGTCCGCGTGACAATACCTTAGAGCCGTATAGCGTTACGACCTACGAACGCGGCAATGAGGTAGGTAGGAGCATCGAAAAACAGTCCTATTTTATCGCAAAAAAGCCTTGTCGGAGAGCAAAAAGTAAGGCATAGTATAGAAGTAATGCTAATTTGACGAGGTAAGGAATATGCTGCATTCAACGGTAACCATCAAAGGCCAAACGACCATTCCCGGTGAAATTCGCCAAGCACTTAAGATCAAGCCCGGCGACCGGCTGGAATATGCCGTCGAGGGAGATCACGCGACCATCCGTGTGCATCCTGGCATACGGTCGCTTAAAGGGGCATTGGCCAGTGATAAGGGCAAGGGAATGTCCTTCGCCCAAATACGCGAGGCAGCGGCAAAAGCCGCAAGTAAACGCGAGGTCAGATAATGAGCGAGCGGCGGCTGGTGGATACGAACCTAATTGTTCGTCACCTCGTTCATGATCACGAGAAGCACTCCAAGGCTGCGGCGAAACTAATTGATGCCTGTGACCGTGGCGAAGTGACGTTAATCCTGCTGCCAGTTGTGCTGGCCGAATGCGTTTTCGTGCTGGGATCGTTCTACGAGCGATCCCGCCACGAAATTGCAAAGGTCTTGCACGATTTGGTGAGCAGTCCGGGGGTCGAATTGGATCAGCCAGCTATCCATGTCGATGCACTCAGGCGTTATGGCGAAAGCAAGCTTCACTTTGTGGATTGCCTGATTGCCGCCCACGCCGCAGCGGGAGACATTCCCGTAGCGACGTTCGACAGCGATTTCGAGAAATTCTCCGACGTACGCGTCGAAAACGAGTAAGGCAAGTTAACAGGCAATCCCTCGCGTATCCCACGTTTTCTCGATGCGTTGACAGGCGTACCGGAAATACACTGGGTCGCGTTCGATGCCGACGAATCGCTTGCCGGTCAGCACAGCGGCAACCCCGGTTGTGCCACTGCCCATAAATGGGTCGAGGATAGAATCAGCCCGGATGGCGTCGCAGAAATATCGCACCTGCACCAGCGGACGCGGACAGGGAACCGGATTGCCTCCGGTATAGCCGTCCCATGGCTGCAAATCAGCGACGTGCCAATCTCGTGGCAATTCGCAGTAAAGGCGTGATCGTCCGCTCCAGAAGATGACAGGATCCCAGCTCAGGCAAGTTGGCTTACCAAGACCAGCGGGAAGCATTTTGCAGGCGGCAACTATGCGATAGCCCTTCGGAAAGTATCGATGCCACTGATCGGCGTGGAGTGGGCTTTGCCAGACGAAACATGACCCGTCATTAGTGATTCGCACGAGTTCAGGAACCAGTCGGTTCATGAGGCCGTGATATTTTTCCGGTGCATCGTCATAGCTGCGGTATTTAAACCCGATGCCATAGGGCGGGTCGGTCACGACCGCATCGATATCGTGAAGGTCGGGAAAAATATCGAAGCAATCGGCACGGTAGAGCGTGGCATTGCCGATCACAACTTTCTCGATACTGGTGGCGGCATCGAGAGATGATGCCGCCTTCCGCTGATTACGAGCCGCGTAGAAGGGATTGATGATGTCGAGCTGCATGATCACGCCCTCCCTTCGGTGTTGGCGATGAGAAGTTTCGCATCGCGTTCGATCTCGAAAAAATCGACGTCAAGGACATTGGCAGGTAGTGTGGCGACTGCGTTGAGTAACCGCTTCAAGGTATCAAGCACCTCCGGTGCGGCGGCAAAGAGACGTGCCTGGGCTTCGGTCTGCTCCATTTCGTCGGGAACGCTGTCCCAAAAGAGAATCTGAGCCAAAGTATTCTTCTGATCCGAAGCAGGAAAGATATACCAGTAGTCATTGCAGCCATCACGATCCCACCCATAACTATAAGGACCGGATGCATATTTGAAGTTGCTTTTGGTGGTGTTGTTCATGGTAGTTCTCCTTCACTTTAAGTTTTTGGACCGCGACCATCGCGGCCTGACGGCATGTGATCAAAAGCCGAGTTAGTCCGGGGCAAACGCTCGCGTTTGCGCACCGGGCAAGCTGAAAATTGGGGGCGACCTTCAGGGGGAACCGATTTTCTGCTTGCCCAGCCCGGCGTCGGCTTTAACGTGACCGTCAACTAGGCCGTGTGGCGTGGGCTGCGAAACTAAAAGGGATGACTGCCCTGGGCTTACCAACGAAGGGAATCTGATGAGCGGCGAAAAAGGGATTGAACGTTGCTGGTTGAATGGCAAATCTCCTATATGGTCTGATGCCGGGGCGATGATTTGCCGCAAATGTGGCTCGTATTGGTCACCTCGCCAGGAATTTGAGCCGAACTCGATGTCACACTCGGCGAGTTTCGCAATGTCCAGCACCGCCGTGTGCCAGGGCTTCTCAAAGACGATGCCGATCTTAACGCTGGATTCTTCGCCTTCATCACGGAAGACAAATGGCGTGGAAGGGAGCACCGCATATGCCGTTGCGGTGAAAGTCGATGTTTAGGATGGTGATTTTCATATTGATGAATCCTTTTGAATGATGGGCGGGCAATGACGCCCGCCCGTTTGCTAAAATTAGTTATTTCTTCTCCGATGCGACGCGGAGCGTGATGCGGCCACTAAGTGGCGTCACATCGACCTGGATGTTGAAGCCTTTGCCGTCTTTGTGTGCCCAGGCAGCTCCGATTCGGGTCCAGTATCCTTTATCGTCGTTCTCGCGGACGTGATAGACGATGTGGCTCGGTGCCTTGGAAGTAGCGGGTTGGTTGTTGGTAGTGTCAGTCATAATAAGTCTCCTTGATTTTTAGGTTGGCAGGTCGCGCCCATCGCGGCCTGATGGCACGTGAAACAAAGCCGGCTAAGCCGGGGCGAACGCTCGCGTTTGCGAACCGGGCAAGCTGAAAATTGGGGGCGACCTTCAGGGGGAGCCGATTTTCTGCTTGCCCGGCCCGGCGTCGGCTTTAACGTGACCATCAACTTGGCCGTGATGGGTGTGACCGGTTCAATGACTCAAGGAGACAATGCCTGACTGACCTAGCATCCAACTGCGCGCCGCCAAGGCGCGCGGCGACGGCATACAGTTGCGCGCGGAGACGACGCGGTGCTGGATCGAAACGACGGGGACAAAACACTGACGGCAAGATGCAATGACGACGAACCCGCGACAAACGGACCAGCCCTCGATCACATCGGAGAGAACCAAAGAAAGAAAGCGGGCCGGCTCGTCACCCGAACCGACCCACAGGGGAATCAGACTGTGCCAATGATTCACGCGGCAACAGCTTCAACCTCCGTCGTCGGCTGTATCGCCGCTTGGCTCGGCGGCGTCCATTCCGGCGGTGGCGGCAATTCTGCTCCCACCGCCTCGGCCAGCCATTGCAGAATCAGCGGATGCGGTATACCCGCACCCTGTTTTTGATCGGGGTCAACCTGTTTCTGCCTCCGCAGAAGCCGTACCCATCCGTTGCGACTCGCCTTGAACGCCAACCGAATCATCTGCTGGATTCGTTTAGGGAGCGGTGGAATCACCAACTCCTCGGTGCATTCCGGGCTATACTCGGCAATGTGGGGAAGGTGGACACGCGGATGATCCCAGAATTCATTGACACCCAGCAAGACACACCAGCTTACGCGATGAATCGCCTTGTCATTGATCGCCGCCAAAACGTCCTTCCATGCGTTATGCTGCCATCGACTAAACTTCCCGAGAAATTGTTTGAGAGCCAGCTCATACTCGGTGAGTTGCCGCCCGGCATAGGCATGTTTAGTTTCCTTGGCGGATTCGGCCTGACCATTGCTCGCCTTCTCCAATTGACGCTTGACGTAACTGACCAGCGACGATTCCTTGATCCATTCCGGTGCCGCCTTTCGGATCGCTTCGGGAGTCTGCACCTGCCTATGGCTGATCTTGGCTAACACCTGCTCCTTGACCGATTGGGCCGCCTCCTGCTTGGCTTTATAGCAAGAGCTGTTGAGACAGAAACCGCGTGGATTGGCACCATCCTCGTCAATGCAGAATAGAGTCCGGTCGGTCTCCGAGTTGTGCAGGCATCCGGCACACTTGCGAAGTTTCGCGCCGCCATGCTCGACCGTCCGATCAAACTCCCACGGAATGACTTTCAACGACAACTGCACCTTGCCCACTTCCTCCTTGAGCTTGGAGAGCGGCCAGCGTTCGACTTTCCCGTCAGCCAGTTCGGCAAAATACCCTTCCTGCATTTGGTGAGCATGATCCGCCAGCTTGGCGTCTTTGTCCGTAGCGGCAAAACACCATGCCGGTGCTCGAACCGATTCACAAGCCAGCCGCATCTGTTCCACCGGGTCACCCACCTTGGCCAGTTCCCGAAGGTGACCGGCAGGAAGTCCGCTCCGCATGGCGAATCGCTGCACGGGCTGGGTCAGTCGATGCAGATAGTCCCGATCCTTAACCCATATCACACTGCGGGCCAGTCTAGTTGCCGCCTCCTCATACGGATCACCCTTGAACTTCTTATCCGCCTTGATCGCCTCCAGCACGTCGGCGACGGCCAAGACTTCCTCCAAGGGCGTGATGTCCTGCCGATGCAGATTCTCGACCGCCCGTGCCTGTGCGATCTCGGCATCGGATGCTGGGGCAAACACAATGGCCCGGATGGTCTTTTTGCCCAATAACTCCATCGCCGCACACCGGCGGGAGCCAAAGCCGAGGATGTATTTTTCCGCGTGCTTCTCATCTTTCTGATCCTCTCCCCGTTCATACACCCTGACAGGCTGCAATTGCCCGCACGCTTCGATACTGGCCTTTAATGCTTCGATCCGCTCTGCATCACCGGCCATGGGAATACGATGATTCCGCGAACGGTCGATCTGGTCCAACGCGATATCCCGGATATGGAATTCAGCCGCTTTGTGGTTCATAAAGAACCTCCTGTAATAAAGAATTGCCTTGATGACCGGGATGGCGTCGGCACCGCTGCCGCCGCATGTTTTGACCTCCCGGCCTGCAGCCAGCAGGGGCCGGGAGGTTCAAAATGAAATGAAAACTCTGCCGCTGGCGCCGGGAACGCGGAGCAAAGCGGACGAACGCCATGCCACGCACAGACCCCATGTACTCATAGTGAGGAGTCGAGCATGGCAACGCTGTAATCAGCCGGTGGCGTTTGGTAGCGGAGCCGAGCTGGGGACCCGGCGACTTCCTTATCGAAACGAATGCGATTGAATAACGATCGCAGTGCACCGGTGATCAAAAAGTAAACCCGGCCGGAGAACGGAATCCGGCCGGGCGTTGATTGTGAAGATGTAAACGAACGTTACGTCGTCGGCGGCGTCTGACGCTGCTTCTCCTCCTCGATCAGTTGCAGCACCCGCGTATGCGTGGCGTCGGCGACCTTGGCGAGCAGAAGTAAGTCATAGCCGCCGAAGCTGTTTGTACTCAACCATTTGCCATCCTCGGTTTTGTAGAGCCGCGAGAACGTTGTATTGAATCTCGCTCCGTTCTCTGCCTCGTTTCTCCAGATGGCGGCTTGGATGCTGCCGATGCGGATTTCCTCGGCCGGTTGAACCTTGTTGGATTGTTTCTTTGCCATGATGAATCGCTCCTTTCTAAAAAGCGTTGGATGTTTGTCCGTTCACAAGTGCGACGGACAACTCTGACGCTTGAATAAGGAGCGAGCCCCCCGCGTCACGACCTAATAAGGCCAAGGCGAGTGGCGTATGTCGCCACGGGCGCGCACGCAATGGCGAGTGACGGAGCGATTTTTCGCTGGCATGAAAGATTCTTACTGCCGGAGGCAATCTATATGGACGGACAAAAAGAAGAATCCGACGGCGCGAGTCCTTGCCGTCGCGGGGCGAAGCCCTGATAGCCGCCGTGGCCGATAGGCCGTGATGGGGGTTTTTCAGGCAAGGAAACAGTGCAACGTCATCCGGGCAGAGAGAACGAACATGAGCAGCATCCGCCAAAACTGGAAAACGGAGGCGAGGAAGCGAGATTTTGTTCCAGCGGTACAACTGCAGGATGTATCAAATGGAGACAGTTCAGAGGCGGCGTGGTGATGCTCGGGCGGGGGGCACGCCGGGTCGGATGCTGCTTGCGTTCGGCAACCGCCGTGGCCGGACGGCTGTGATGCGGTAGCTGGCGGAGAAACAGGGCAACATTACCCGGCTGTAAAGCCAGAATGAGGCGGCGTAATCATCTTGTGGAAACTGGCAGAAGGCGGGTGTTGAAGTGGAAGTATGTTCAAGCGATGCAGACGCGAGGGTGGTCTAAAGTGGGACGCTGTATCGGGAGCGATGGAACTACATGCTGACCGATGATGCGGTTCAGGCGTCTTCGTTGCAATGAAATGAGCATGCGGAAAGCCACGGCGGCGTTGGCGATGCAGGAATTCGCAAGGCCATCAGCGATGTGCATCGTTAACGAATCTTAAGTAATTGCACTCTTATAATAGAGGTAGACATGCTGAGGATGATTCAAAATACGAGCAGTGCTGGAGCAAAACACTATTACAGCACGGCGGATTACTACACCGAAGGTCAGGAATTACAGGGTTTTTGGCGCGGGCAGGGAGCAGTGCGCCTTGGTTTGAGAGGGCTGATCGAGCGGGAAGCATGGGACGCGCTTTGTGATAATAGGCACCCTGAAACAGGCGACGCCCTCACTCTGCGCCGAAAGCAAGAACGGCGTGTCGGGTACGATTTCAATTTTCATGTGCCGAAAAGTGTGTCGGTGCTGTACGGGCTGACAAAGGACGAGCGGATACTTGACGCATTCTGTGCATCGGTGGATGAGACGATGCGCGATATGGAATCAGAAATGAAAACCCGCGTGAGGGCGTCAGGCAAAAACGAAGATCGGACAACCGGCAACATGGTGTGGGGTGAGTTCATTCACACCACGGCAAGGCCGGTGGACGGGGTTCCTGATCCGCACCTTCACGCACATTGCTTCGTTTTCAATACGACTTTTGATGACCAAGAGAATCGCTGGAAGGCTGGCCAGTTCGGTGATTTGAAACGGGACGCGCCGTATTTCGAGGCGATGTTTCATTCGCGGATGGCGAGGCGACTGGCCGACCTAGGGCTGCCGACGGTGCGAACGAAAACCGGATGGGAAGTCGAGGGCATTGCAGGTTCGGCGCTCGATAAGTTTTCGCGACGAACGGCGCTGATTGAAGAAACAGCGCGCGCAAAGGGCATCACTAATGCCAAAGAAAAAGAAGGGCTTGGAGCCAAGACGCGCCAGCGCAAGGTCAAGGAGATGTCATTCAATGAACTCCGCAAACTGTGGGTTGCCCGACTAACGGACGACGAAATGGCGGGGATTCAAAAGACGGGAAGCCGTATGGGCGGCCCAAGCATTGCCGAAGAGGAACACGCTGCGAGTGCTGCGGTGCACCTGGCTACTGAACACTGCTTTGAACGGAAGTCCGTTGTGCCGGAGCGTCAATTGCTGGCCACCGCACTGAAACAGTCGGTAGGCAAAGCTTCCGTCTCGTCTGTCGTGCGCGAGTTCAAGGAACAGAACTTTATCATCGCCGAACGTGAGAGACGGCGATGGGCCACGACAACGGAGGTGCTCGCCGAAGAGGAGCGGATGATCGACTTCGCCCGGCACGGTCGAGGGAGTCGCACCGCTTTGGGGAGCGCTTCGCACGTATTTCACCGCGACTGGCTCAACGACAGTCAACGCAAGGCTGTATTACATGTTCTGACCTCACATGACCGCGTCGTTCTGATACGTGGAGCGGCGGGCGTTGGGAAAACATCCATGATGTCCGAAGCTGTGGAGGCCATAGAAGCCGGCGGCAAAAGAGTATTTACCTTCGCACCATCGGCTGATGCGAGTCGCGGTGTCCTTCGGCAGGAAGGATTCAAGGACGCGGAAACAGTTGCTCGCCTGCTTGCGGATGAAAAGCTGCAAAAACAAATTGCCGGTCAGGTGATATGGATCGACGAAGCCGGTCTGCTCGGCACGCGGCAAATGGCTGAGGTTTTCGATCTTGCCAACAAACTCGATGCCCGCGTGGTGATGTCCGGCGACCGGGCGCAGCACGGGTCTGTTGAGCGCGGCGCAGCGCTTCGTCTACTGGAAACGGAAGCGGGGCTTGTACCCGCCTCCATCCGCGAGATTCAACGTCAAAAAGGCGCGTACAAACAAGCTGTGCAAGCACTCAGTGAAGGCCGGACGGAAGACGGCTTCCGTCAATTAGATCAACTCGGGTGGGTGCGTGAAGTGGTTGATACGGAACGGTACAAAGCGTTGGCCGCTGACTACGTGGCTACGGTGTATGCCGGGAAATCGGCTCTGGTGGTGTCGCCAACGCATTTGGAAGGTGAGTGGATAACCGACCATATTCGCTCTGAACTTCAGCGAACGGGCAATCTCGGCGGAAACCAGCGTCAGTTTCGCACGTATGAAAACGCTAATTTGACCCTGGCGGAGCGCCGGGATGCTTTGAACTACCAGGCGGGTGATCTGCTGGTCTTTCACCAGCATGGAAAAGGTTATCGGCGTGGCCAGCGGATTTTGGTTGGTGACGCTCTTCTGCCGTTGGATCAGGCGGAAAAGTTCCAAGTATTTCACCCTGGTGCATTGCCAATTGCACCAGGGGATGTGCTTCGGATTACGCATAATGGGAAAACGGCAGACGGCGAACATCGATTGAATAACGGGGCGATTTACGGAGTGAAGGGATTCACGGCCAGCGGAGATATCAAGTTGGCAAATGGGTGGACGATTTCCAAAGACTATGGGCACGTGACACACGGGTACGTGGTCACGAGCCATGCGAGCCAGGGAAAAACCGTGGATCGCGTTTTCATAGGCCAATCGTCCGATTCATTCGGCGCGTCGTCTCGCCAGCAATTCTATGTGTCTGCATCAAGGGGTAGAGAGCAAGCGATTGTGTACACCGACGACAAGGCGGCGCTCCGGGAAATGGTAGACCGAAGTGATGATCGGCTTACGGCAACCGAAATAGCGTCCGCGCAACGCCGCCGCCAGAGGCAGGCGACTATGGACAGGGATCATCAGCGATTGGCGGAGGCTACGGCGGAGCGAGCATCCAAAAGTCGGAAGCGCGAAGAGGTAATTTATGACAGATAAAATTCTTCAGAAATACACGGAGCGAAGCGGCGTTGCGGATTCGGATGCCACGACGCCCGAGGTAGAGGTCACGGAAAATCTGGGTTGCTTCGGCTGGTTTCGCGGCATTCAGGATCGCGCAATCATGCTTGAGCTTCGGAAGAAGACGGGCGCCATTGTTGCCATCGGCTACGGGTGGATTGAACGGGTGGATTTCGATCCGTCGGACGGCATTGTCCTTTATGCCTTGGGACAAAAAATTTGTATCAAAGGTCGGAATTTGAATGCCGACGTGCGGGAGCAAGTTAGTTTATTTAACGGAGTGTGCCGTCACCGTGTGCCGTGGATTCAGGAGGTCGATGAGCCGGGGCGGCTGCAAGCGGGTGAACGAGCAACGATTGTTGAGGAAATTGTCGTATAACAGTGGTTTTGCAATTTGGGCCCGATTTGTTCGCTTACTGTGACATTTTACTTTCGGCACAATCTAGTCAGCTAGTAACAAGCTGAAGTCGGACCAGTAGGTAAATCGCTCAATATCCACAATGCGGAGAATCAGAAAAAGACTCGCGATTTCGTCGCAGAATTGACCTCCGTTTCTCGCCTGGAATTGGCGTATACCACGAGTTGCAGGGCTCTTGCTGGCTCGGCTCAATGATTATCTGAACACGTTCCCTCAGGATTCGCCCACGGATAAACAGGACCTTGCGACATCTGTGAATGGCGAGTTTTGTGGGTTCGCCTTAACCATTCATTGCTTCAAGGTGGAAAAAGCTGCGATTTTTGTTACCGATTATGGCGATTTGGGCATCTTTACAGGAACGCGATATCATTCGCGTGTAGATAACATTATTATTCTACCGAAACTATGGGTTGTGCTGTAGCGGTATCCTACCAGTGGTGTTTCTGTAAAGTGTCCAAAACTTCTTGCCGCAGCCGTAGCACCTCGGCGTCTCGGGGGGCGAGCTTGATAGCGAGGTCGCTGTAAAGATTTGCATAGATTTCCAACCCGTCTTGGTGGGCATTCTTCTCTTCAACAAGATGGCTCGCGAACCGCGCCAGCGCTAGCGCGTTGTTGGGGTCCAACTCAATGGCTTCTCGAAGGCTATCGGTCGTGTTCTCTTTAACCCGGCGCTGTATGTACTCTGGCACTGTCTCATCGGATAACGGAGAAATTGTGCGCGTTCTAGGATCGGCTAAAAACCACTGGAGCCAGCGACACTGCAACTCGTTGACCGATAAAGATTTTGCTCGGTTTCTGAGGTCTGCCCGCATTGCTTGTCGCTCATTGCCCAGGCGCTCTATCTCCCCATGTGATCCAAATCGTTGCCCGGCGGCGAATTCGTCGAGAGTTGCAAGCCACTGGGGACAGACCGAACCAGCTAAAACAATGTCCCATACTCGGGCCGTGTGGTCGTTACTAGCCGTGACCACTCGTGTACCATCGGGACTGAACAACGCGGAAGTGATTTTGTCCCTATGCTTGAGTGGTTCGCCCAACTCTTTGCCCGTAGCCGCGTCCCACAGGCGTGCCGTGTTATCCCCATTGCTCGTGACCACATACTTCCCGTCCGGGCTGAAACACGCGGAATAGATATCGCGCCCATTCTGCATCGGCACGCCCACTGGTTTGCCGGTGACAACATCCCAAACACGGGCAGTGCGGTCCCAACTCACCGTCAATATACGCATGCCATCGGGACTGAATGAGGCGGATGTGACAACCGCTCCATGTCGCATCGACTCGCCGAGTTGATTACCAGTGTTGGCGTCCCAAACACGCGCTGTCTTGTCTGCACCTGCCGTAACTACCCGTTTACCGTCCGGGCTGAACTGAGCGCAGAAAACTGCGT
>DASXDR010000045.1:0-15123 GCA_036490535.1 Tepidisphaeraceae bacterium
TGACGTCTGTTTGAACCGTCGTACCATCGCGAAAAAGCCCCACATAATCTGGAACAAATTCCTTCCATCCAAGACACAGTATACTGTGACATTCCCCCCGCTTTAATCGTCTCTCGAATAATTCCTGGTATGCGTGGGCGCCATTCGTACAACCCTTGGCTTCTGGTCCCTGTCCCGTGCCCAGCCCGGCGAGATCACTTACGACAGATGCGTAAAGGCGATAACAAACATTCACCAAAACGCTTGCAATCAATTGATAAGGGACATTTGCATCCATGCTTTTCCCTTTCCGCAATGGTCCGCCGTAGTTCGTAGTGTAGTTGTGGTACACAATGGGGCGACACACTTCGGCTTTCTCTGGGATCACCTCTGCCGATTGCAGCCATAAGATAGATTCAAATATCCCTTTCACCGCAGAATAAGTGGGCACGGGGTAGCTGACCGGCGTATCGCCAGTATCCGGCCGGGTCCACATGGCAGTTGGTCCCGATATTTCAAGGCTCACGTTATATGTTCGCATTTGTTTCCCTTTGCCAAATGGTTTGGATGTTTAACTCGCTCTCGCCGCCGCCATAAATTCCGTATCTCCCGGACGCGCCTCCTCCGCAAATCCACTCGCTAAGTTTGAGACGTTGCGCAAATGCTCCGCCAACATCTGCCAATCGGTGAAATCTTTACATCTTCCTGAATGCGCATAGTAACTCATAACTATCTCATCATGGCTACGGCAAGAAATCTTCGTCTAGTTAGATGATGAAGCTATTCATGTGTACCGGAACTGAAGGCGACCGGTGGCAGATCATCGACGATTCTTCGGGTTCATCAGATCCACAGCGGATTGAAACTTTTCCCAATATACTTTCGAGAGATTTTCTGCAAATTCTTCCGGACCATCAAACACACGAAATAATGATCACCTGAGAACATTCTGCCAGAAGAGTGGACAATGTCACGAAAGCGCATCTTACGATTTTAGTGGCCCTCGGCCAACGCTGATGAGGTACCGTTGTATTCGTATTCATCAAAACTGCCTGAGCAACCCGACTTATGAAAACGATGAATTTGGTCTGTAGCGTCAAGCGAAATTACTGATATTGTTAGCCCATCATTGTAGTGTAATCGATAAGTGGTTGACGTTGGGGATCCATCCCGGCCGCCAGAGAAATCTGAAGAAATCTTGTCCGTATCATGCACTACTAATTGACGGTCAAAAGGTCCACCGACCAGAACGATTCCAAAGTTCATGTTTTGGTTTCCTTACTTGGGTCAACTTCCTTAATGCCATTGCAATTGTAGGCAACAATCATTCAATTCTGGTCTTGGCAATTCACAGTTGCCAATTAAATACCTTCCCACGCCAAAGCTCATCTCCGACCTCCTTCAAATATTTATTAAGCCGAGCGAAACCTTTCACGCCGCGTGTTTCATAGAGCCTGACTAACTGCGTCGTTTTGTGGCCCAGAAAAGCATTTGATATTTCCTGTATTGCGATCAGTTGCCCCTGGTCGTCGCCTTCGATCTTGTTATTCAGAAGATCCGTAAGTACTTGGTTCGTCGCCTTACGGAGATTTTTAAATTGATGAATCGGGCCATCAGCTTTTTTGAGTTTGGCATTCAACTTCTGCCAGACCTTGGCGATTTTGTCATAAGCTTTTCCATTTTCCCGGATTCGATAAAGCGGATTGCCGCCAGCATCTACGAAGGCAAGTGCGGTGCAATCGATCTGCGTTGGCCCATAGCCTCGATAATCATCAAACATTTTTTTCCTGCGACTGGGGCGTTGGATAAATTTTTTCACCAGTGTCAGTGTTTCAGGCCAAAGATTATGTCGGATCTTGAATGGATTATCGGGTTCCTTTTCTCGGTCCCAAAAGATGTAACCCTCATCAATATTGACCACACTCAAAGTCAAGCGGCCTATGTCGGCCTGATACATGCCGCAATTCAGGGCCAGCATGATATGAAGCCGCTGCCATTCATCGGCTGCGACGAGAATTGTTTTCAACTCTGGAATAGATGGTATCTCAATATTCGTTCTCATGGCGTTGGCGACCATGAAAACTTTGTCAAAATTGGCGGGCTTCTGCCAGCCATGTCCGTAATCTGAGTTATAAAACCAAAGTAGCATTCGTTTGAACGCATCGAGATAATTTCGCGCCGTCCGCCGGGCCAGCTTGGTGAGCATTCTGGTTTTGGCGTTTTTAACTTGTGTTTCGGTCAATGCATCCAGCCGCATCGTATCGTCAAAAAATCCCATCGCGCACCGAACATTTTTCTCGTCTGTCCAGGAAGTGGTGTTACCCTTGTCGGCATTGATGACGGCGATTTTTAGTTCCTGCTTATACAAATTAAAAACGCCTTTCAAAGTAACTTCTGCGTGAGCTTCTGAAATCTCTTCCGCGCTCGGAAATTCATTTTCGTGAATGAATTCTGTAACCGCTGCATCGGATGGTCCGATGGAATCGGACAAAGGAGCCGGCCAATGGGGCTGGTCAGCGAACAAAGATTTTTCCACTACCAACCGAGGTCGATAAAGCGATTTCCAATGTGAAACAATGAAAGACCATTTCTTTTGCACCTTCTCCGCCATGGCATTTGCATCGGCCTCGGTACCGGAGAAATACCAGTCCTTCGGGCGAGTTTTTTTCCCGTCTTTGCTTAATTTTTTTCCTATGCAGACAGTCCATTTACCGCTGACGTGGGGACGCACCTGGCGAAGATGGCGGCGCAGACGATGTTTGGTATTTGTTGGCGGTGTAGGGGCGCGACGACTCATGAAAAATGACCGTAGAACCCAATACCGAATTAGTCAAATCAATACCGAATTAAGGCATGACAAAACCGCATTATTATGCGAAAAACGAGGCAGTGTAGGGTTTCAAGTCCCCTCTCCTGCATTTAAATTAGCTACTGTAAACGCCCCCTCCGCACCCAAGTCTAAATGCCTGCGCATTAACAGGAACGAAATCGACCCCCCAAAATTTCCGGGCAAGCTTGTTCCACGTTTCTGCTGGCCATATAAAGATGACATGCTGAAATGGATGAGTAACAACGGCAAGTACCTGATGGCGGTTTTCGGCGTGCTGCTGATGATGGTATACATCTTGCCAAACGCCACCAAATACGGTGGAAACAGTAACGATCCGGTGCGCGGGCACATGGGGAAGGTGGCGATTCACCAAACAGTGCTGACTCAATACAGTAGTGAATGGAAGTATCTCAACACGTATGCGATCGTGCAGGAAGAGGTTCCCAATGGGCCGGATGGATTGCCCGAAAAGACCTGGGTACCCATTGGCTATCGTCTGGGCCCGGCGGCGTTTCAGCAGGTGCGTCAGCATCCGGATATGTACGCATTACTGGTGGAAGAGGCCCAGCAAATGGGCGCTGGGGTCAGCGAGGACCAATTAAATGGCTTCATGCAAAATGAGTTAAAAACCGTTGATGAAGGTTCAAACAAGGTAATTAGCCCAGCTGAATCACAAGACCCCGATCGCGAGGCGAATCTGCGCGCGTGCGTTCGCAATTTTCTCATTGTGGAAAACGCTTTCCAGCAAGTGGCAACAACCATCAAGCCTTCGCTGCCGATCGCGCAGTACATGCTTGCGACACAGCGGCAGACGATTTCAGCGGATGTTGTGGAATTCTCCGATGCCGCTGATCTGGCAAAAGTGCCGGCTCCGACTCCGGAGCAGATGCAGAAACAATTTCAGGAATATGCCAACATCGATGCGACCGTCGCCAATCTGCGCACCGATCCTTTCGATTTTGGATATAAGTATCCCAATCGCATCAAGCTGCAATATCTCTCCGTGCCGCGCTCGGCCATCGCGGGGCAGGCGCTCCGGGCGAGAAATCAGAACGATCAGACGCGGTATGACTGGGATATAGCGGCGTACCGCTATTATCAGGCACACCAGTCCGCCTATGCGACCACCCAGCCCAGCGGGGAATTATCGCTGACGCAGTCCACCGAGAAGAAAATTCGCCCTTTCAAAGAAGTGAACGATGAAGTGCGGCAATCTGTGCTGAGCGATGATACCGACAAGCTTACCTCAGTTATTCGTCAGCGGATCATTTCGGAGATGGGCGCAGATTTCCTGGCGTGGAAAAACGCTACCAGCACGGGAACCGCTACGCCTGTCAGCGGCGTCGGCGTGCCATATAACTCGCTGGAATATATGGATCGGCTGGCGCTGATGATCCAGCAGAGTTATGGGGTGCTGCCTACAGCCGTGACAGTGGGAGATTGGCAAACTGCCGTCACGCTGGATTCGCTAAACGGCATTTCGATGGCGACGGTGGATGATCCAGATATGCCGCCGACTGCGTTTGCGCGTTATGTGGTCAGCGCGTCCTCCACTTTCGCCAGCAGCACACCTGATCAAGATGAATCGCATTCGCTTGGGATATATGAACCCTCCTTGCCGCTCAAGGAAGAAGAGAGTGACTTTTACATTTTCCGCATCACCGACGCCCAGCTTTCACACCAACCAGCCAGCATAGCAGAAGTCGCTCAGCAAGTGCAAAATGATGTGAAAACCAAAAATGCGTATGAGATGGCTGAAACGAGGGCGAACCAATATTTATCAGCAGCTAAGGCTGTCCATTCGGTTTCGACCCCTTCGCGCCCGGCAGGCCAGCCGGTGATCCATGCCGGGCCTATGCAATTTAGCCAGATGGACCCGATCATCGGATATGCGATTACTTCGCCATTGGCGCAGCGGCAATTTATTGAAGGATCGTTTGATCTGCTTTCATCAGCGACACCCAGCAATCCCGAACCGATTGGGTTGATCGCCAATCCGATGCAGGGAAAAGCCATCGTCGCGCAGATCACTCATGTCGATCCGCTCTGGGCCTCGACGGCCACCGTTCCGATGATGGAAGCTGCCACTGCCCAAAGCATCCGCCGAGAATTTTTAGCAGCCCTGCAAGAAAAATGGTTTAATTACGATAATCTCGTAGCGCGAACGGATTACCACGAGCAGAAATCGGCCGAGCCTTCATCGCCCAGTGTACCGAATAATTCGCAGCCGAATCCGCCATTGCTGTAAGGTTTTCACACCCATGATCCAACGCGGTGCTGCGCACCGCCGTTAAATATTTGCCATTCATAGTTAGCGGCGGTGCGCAGCACCGCGTTGAGTGCCACCTTCCCTCACCTGTCCATCTCGCGAAACCATCTTGCGATTTAAATCGCTCTTCCTACAGTCCCCGTCATGAGCGAAATTCTTCAGCGTTACGCGCACAATCCCATCCTCACGCCGCAGATGATCCCCGGGGCCAATGCGGTTTTTAATTCTTCGGTTGCGCGCTTTGGCGAGAAATATGTCGGCATCTTCCGGGTTGAGGCGCGCTGGGGATTTCAAACGCTGCGCGTGGGCTGGAGCGAGGATGGAATTAAATTCAATCTCGAAGAAGGCGAAGTGCTCGTGCCCACCGAAGAGCCTTTCATTAAATATGAAGGGGCTCGGTACGATCCGCGCATAACCAAAATCGAGGATATCTATTACATCTGCCATGCCTCGGAGAGCCACTATGGCTGCCAGGTTTCAGTGGCGCGCACGCGCGATTTTAAAAAGTTCGAGAAGATCGCGGTTTGCTCCGAGCCAACGAATCGCAATATGGTTTTGTTTCCGGAAAAAATTGATGGGTTATACGTGCGGCTGGATCGGCCATTCGAAAGCGGAACGCGAGGCAATATCTGGATCAGCTATTCGCCGGATTTGATCTTCTGGGGTAAGAGCGAATGCATTATGGAAAGCCGAGCCTGGGCATGGGATCAGGGGAAGATCGGGCCGGGATGTCCGCCGATTAAAACCAAGGATGGATGGCTGGTGATCTATCACGGCACGACGCCGCGCGTGAACGGACAAATCTACAAAGCCGGCGTGGCGCTGCTCGATTTGAAAGACCCGCGCAAGGTGCTGGCGCGCGGCAAGGAATACATTCTCGCTCCGCACGAACTGTATGAGCGTGTGGGCGATGTGCCGAATGTAGTGTTTCCCACATCGGCGATCGCGTACCCGGAAACGGATGATCTGCGCATTTATTATGGCGCAGCTGATACCGTCTTCTGCATGGCAACGACGAAAATCTCGGAGCTGATTAACTTCGCCAAAACGCGATAGGTGTGAAAGTCGAATCCAGGTCGTCGTAGCCACTCAGCTCAACCTTGCTCGCCACAGGCAGGAACGGCGTGGATATTAGTCAAACAGCGCGATGCAGTGAGCAATCGTCCGTTGACTTCAACGTATATGCCATTTTCGCAAGCGCCGATCTGCAAAAACGCAATCAATCCGCGGATTGAAGCTCATTTGAGTTAAACGCCGCCGTTTTCTGTCAACTTTTCGGGCACCAACGACTGATAAGCCTAATGTTTAGGCAGGCTACCGGTTCGCACATGCCTTACGGCTCTGATAATTGATGAGATCGCAGGCATTGAATTTGCAATATGGGCGATATAACAATTTTGGACAAAAATGGGCGATATGTTTGGCTTGCGCGTTTGCAGGCCTGCGACCCCGACATACATTCAGGAAGGATTTAGGCAATGGGTAAGGGTAAGCGAGCGGTCTATTTGGCGGCGATCATGTCACTGAATTCGGTTGCGCTTGCACAAGTGGCAACTTCTTCACCGTCGGAATCACCTACGGCGGTACAGACCACCACACCGCCACCGGCTTCGACGGCTCCCACGGAGCGTCCCCTGATGATGGGACTCGACGCCATCGGCGCGGGACAAGCCCTTAAGGATATCAATCTGAATATCTACGGCTACGTTGAAGGTTCCTACGAATACAATTTCGAAAAGCCAGCAGGCCATGTCAATGTGGGCCATGCCTTTGATACCCAGAGCGATAACAATGCCGTGCTGAATCAGGCCGACCTGACTTTCGAGCGCACGGTGGATTATACGAAAGACAAATGGGATATCGGTGGCCGAGTCGAATTCATCTACGGCAACGACTCACGCTTCATCCACTCCAATGGCCTGGATTTCTATGGCTCCAACGATGCTGCCGACGGCGGCGAGCAGACCGATCCCAGCATGCAGTTTGATCTGAACCAGGCCTATGTCGATATTGCGGCACCCATTGGTTCGGGCCTTCGCATTCGCGTCGGCAAATTCGACACGATCATGGGATATGAAAGCATCAATCCCACGGTAAACCCGCTGTTCACCCACAGCTATCTGTTCACCTACGCAATCCCCCTGACGCAAACCGGCGTATTGGCGACTTACAACATCACCCCAGCTTGGACGATCAATGCTGGCTTCACACGCGGCTGGGAACAGGCACTGAAAGACAACAACGGCGACGCCATCGATTTCCTCGGTGGTATCAGCTGGACGGTTAATCCGAAGCTGACCTTGACGTTGAATAACTCAACCGGTCCGGAATCGGCTGGCGACACCAACGATTACCGCACGGTGTTTGATTTCGTCGCTACCTACAACGCCACCACGCAGTGGACCTTTGCTGGCAACGCCGACTTTGGCTATCAGCAAAACGGCGCTGACGGCGGCGCGGGTGGTAATGCTTACTGGTATGGCATCGCTGGCTATGCAGGTTACACCATCAACAGCTATGTCACCGTAAACGGTCGCGTTGAATGGTTCAACGACCAGGACAATGCGCGCGGCCTGTCGACTCTCCCGGGCATGGGCACCGAAGTATGGGAAGGCACGCTAGGCCTGACCGTCACACCGATGCCGAACAACACCATCGGATCGAATCTCAAGATCCGCCCCGAAATCCGCTACGATTATTCGGAGCGCCCCATTTATGCGGGCGGCTCGAATAACAGCGAGTGCACAGCTGCTATCGAGGCGTATTTCACGTATTGATCTGATTCGCTAATTTGTTATTTCAACGCCCACGGACAACCATCCGTGGGCTTTTTCTTTGTTCTGACTTACAATCATATTTATGCGGATCGACGAGCTACTAGCGCGCGGCAAACCAGCTGTCTCATTCGAATTTTTCCCGCCCAAAACGGAGGCGGGGTTTGCTTCGCTTTTTCAAACGATCAATGCGCTGCGACCACTGAATCCCAGTTATGTCTCCGTCACCTACGGCGCCGGCGGATCAACTCGCCAAAAAACCGTTGAGCTGGTCGAACGGATTCAACGCGAACTTTCCATCCGCTCGATGGCGCATCTCACCTGCGTAGGCCACACGGCCGACGAAATCGGCAAAATCCTGGACGATCTGTGGAACAGCGGTATTCGCAATGTGCTTGCACTGCGCGGCGACCCCCCTGCTGGTCAAAACCAGTTCACCGCTATCGAAGGCGGATTTTCCTATTCCAATGAACTGGTGCAATACGTCAAATCCCGCCGCGATTTTTGCATCGGAGTTGCAGGATATCCCGAAGGCCATCCCCAGTGCCTGAACAAATCTCGCGACCTGGAAAATCTCAAAAAGAAAATCGACGCCGGCGGATGCTTTGTCGTCACGCAACTATTTTTTGATAACGCCGATTTCTATCGCTTCCGCGATCGCGCCCGCGCCATGGGAATCAAAGTCCCCATCATTGCTGGCATCATGCCCATCACTAACGTCTCCCAGATCAAGCGATTCGTCAGCATGTGCGGAGCGAAAATTCCTCATCGCCTGCTGACCAAACTGGAAGGAATCGAATCCGACGCCGACGCTGTGCATAAGACTGGAGTCGAGTACGCCGCCATGCAATGCCGCGACCTGCTATTCAACGAAACCGACGGCCTGCATTTTTATACCCTGAATAAAAGCAAAGCCACCGTAGAAATTTGCAGCAAGCTCGAGCTTTGATCCCTTCCACCGCTTGATGCGCGGAAGATTCTTGCGGGCTAGCCGCTTCAGCGGCTAGCAATCTCTATTAGAACAAGAACAATTTCATATTTATTTGTTCAACATTTCTTCAGTCACCGTGTAGAAAAATAATACACTTCTTATTTTCTTTATTGCTCCGGAACTGATATTGCAGTTACCGTTATGACCGATGCGCGATGTCGCAGCCGGATGGTAGCGGCCGCATCAGGACTTTTTAAATTTGAGGAGTTTTTATGAAACGCAAGATGCTTCTTATGGCTGCTGTCACCTGCGGCGGAGCCGCCATGCTCATTGCCGCTGCCCCATCGAATGTTTTCGCCCAGGCTTCGGGCGGCACTTCGGCGGCGGGTTCAGACAACATGTCTGGCGCTAGTGGAACCACCAGCAATGGGGTTGGATCGAACTCGACCAATGCCGGCGCGACTAGCGGAGCCAATGGAACGACCGGAACTGACACGGGTAACAACGCCGCGAATACCGGCAACAATTACACCGGGGCAGCAACCTCGGCCGGTTCCACCAGCGGTACTGACGCAGGCGCTACTGGCAATACCAACAACGGCAACAACAATAACGGCACGTCCACCAACGACAATGCCGGTGGCAACACCAATGGCAACAATGCCAGCGGTTCTGCCAACAACACTGGTACCGACAATAGCACTGCGACACCTGCTGGCAACACCAGCGGTTCGGCTAATAACGCCAACTCCACCGATAACAACGCCAACACCGGCACGGCCACTGGCACGTCCGGCACTGGCGAATCGATGGGAAATAATGGCAACAGCGCCGGCGGAGCGGGGGCCAGCACCTCTGGTGGCCAAACCTCCAGCGGAGCAGGCTCGTCTTCGGGTGCTGCCGCTGGTTCCAGCGCTGGTCGTTAATTTTTATGAAGTGGTCGCATGAACGATCACTTTTTTGATCTGCCTTCACTTTGATGCGAAGCCGTGGCTTAAAAATCCACGGCTTCGTTTATTTTTGATCCCAATACTCTAGAATCCCTCCATGTCTTCTCAGATTCTTACCATCACTAATCTCACCCGTTCCTATGGCGACCGCGTTGCTCTGGACAATCTCTCCCTTTCCATCGAACGCAACCAGATCTTCGGTTTCCTCGGCCCTAATGGCTCAGGCAAAACAACGCTCTTTCGCATCCTCTCCACCCTCATCCCCCCCAGCAGCGGCGAAGTGAAATATCATTTCTCCGACCAATCCTCCTTCATCCTCCAGCCTTCATCCTTATTCAGTATCCGCCAGCATCTCGGCGTTGTCTTTCAATCTCCGTCTCTGGATAAGGAACTAACCGCTGCAGAAAACCTACGCCATCACGCCCACCTATACGGATTGCGCGGCCCAGCACTGGAGCAGCGTGTGCGCGAGATGCTCGATCGCGTTAACTTGCTCGACCGAGCCGATGATCGCATCAAAGGTTTCTCCGGCGGCATGGCGCGCCGCGTGGAAATCGCCAAGGGCCTGCTAACTCGCCCTTCCCTTTTGCTCCTCGACGAGCCCGCCACCGGAATCGATCCAGCCGCTCGAATCGAAATGTGGCGGCAACTGGAGCGCATCCGCGAAGAAGGCGTAACCATTCTTCTGACCACGCACTTGATGGAAGAAGCCGACCAATGCACGCGCCTGGCGATCATGGATCGCGGCAAATTGGTCGTCGCCGACACCCCGGCTGCGCTGAAAAGTCGCATCGGCGGCGATGTCATCACCCTCAAAACCCGCCAGCTCGATCGCGTGGAAAAAATTCTTGTGGAAAAATTTTCTGTACACGGAGAGCGATTGGATGAGAGCTTACGCTTCGAACGCGCCAACGGCGGCGAACTCGTGCCACAGCTTATTGCAGCAATGCCTGATTTGATCGACTCTGTTTCCGTAGGGAAGCCGACGCTAGTAGATGTTTTTGTTGATCTAACAGGGCAACGCTTTTCCGAAGAAACCTGAAGACGTCAGCTATCACAAAAACCCTTTTTCTATCGCAATCCTCCGAAAATGCCGTATAACACGGGCAGAAGGAGGATCTGGGTGTGGGTACAAAACTACTAGGTGCCGCTGGGTCGCTTTCATTGTGCTTATTGAGTGCGGCATTTGCGCAGACTCCGCCGCTGTACAACATAACGCCCATCGGCCTATCTGGCCCCAATTACACCTATACCGGTGCCAACGGATACACCTACCAATATAGCGAAGCATACGGCCTGACTGCCGCGGGGCAGGCGGATGGTTATTCATTTCGTTACGATGCCAACGGTGATGCCCTCGGGCAGGATGTGTGGGCGGAGAGCAATGGTGTTACACACTTGGCGGGCCTGACGGGAAACAACTACAGCTATTCCACCGCCAACGGAATTTATCAATACAGCTCGCTCTCGCGCTTTGGCGTAACTATTGATCCCGCCGGTCAGTTCTTTGGAGAAACCAGTCGCTATGCCGCGACCGGCAACACACTTGGAGCCGATGCTTGGTTTTATAACGGGAACAGCACGCAGGAAATTGGATTGGCGGGATCCGGGTACAGTTATTCGACCACTGGCGGCATTTATGAGCAGGACGAAGAGTACGACATGAATAACGTCGGACAGGCCATTGGAGGTAGCGCACGTTATAATGCTTCCGGAAACAATCTCGGCGACGACGCCTGGTTTTTTTCCGGGACCACTTCCACCGCAATTGGCCTGACCGGCGGGGTCTATGAATACAACTATACCGGCTCCGGGGGCGGCCTGGTTCAGACCAGTTATGCGGGTGTAATCAACGATGCAGGCGAGGCCATTGGTACCTCCAGTCGCTTCAGCTCCACGGGAGCGAACCTCGGTGAGGATGCCTGGTTCTTCAACGGAAGCACGACTCAGGCAATCGGATTAACTGGCGCAAATTACAGCTACGCCATTGCCGGCAGCGGCAACTTTGAAGAAATCGTGGTGGGTCTTTTGAGCGCCAACGGCGATGTTGCCGGCGTGTCCATGCGCTACAACAGCACCGGAACCGCTAATCTCGGGCAGGATGCATGGATTTTTAATGGCACAACAACACAGCAAGTTGGATTGACCGGCAGCCAATACCACTACACAGTTACCACTTCGGGCGGAGGGATCTATGAAAGCAGCGGCGTGGTCGGCCTTAACAATGCTGGCCAGGCAGTTGGCTTTTCCGATCGCTACAACTCAGTCGGTTCAATGCTCGGAACAGATACTTGGTTTTTTGACGGCAAAACGACGCAGCAGATCGGACTCACCGGCGCGGGGTTTTCATATACGAGCACGCAACCCGGCAGCGGTATATATGAGCAGTCGGGCCCAGGCGCGTTAATTAATAATGCGGGCCAAGTCGCCGGTGGCTCAACTCGTTTTGGCAGCAACGGAGCAGACCTCGGCGGAGACACATGGTTTTTCAATGGGACCACCACTCAATCTATCGGATTAACGGGGCCGGGATATAGTTACTTCACTAGCAGCGGCACGGTTCAATCCAGCCGTGCGATGACCATTAACGATAATCCCAACGCTCAGGTGCTTGGGCTGAGCAGCCGTTACGATTCCAGTGGCAATTCTTTAGGGCAATCCGCGTGGTTCTATGACTCGGCAACGGGGATCACCACGCCGCTCGTGTTCAGCATCCGCGATGACGGCTATGCTTATACCTATCCTATCGCGCTCACCGACACCGGCATTGTGCTCGGCTACTACGATCTCTTTTCTGGTGACAGCAACACGATCGACGCGTTCTATTGGAGCGAGCAATACGGATTTTACGATCTGGGCACCATGGTAAATGGCGGCCTCACCGCCGCCGGCTGGGCCCAGCTCACCGACGCCGATTTCGCCGGCGGTATGCTACCCGATGGATCGCCGCAGTTTCTGGCGGGTTATGGATTGCTGGAAAATTTCGCGGGAACAAGCGTGTTTCTCATGAACGCCGTGCCCGAGCCGGGAATATGGGAAAGCGCGGCGGTAGGGCTTCTTCTTGCCAACCGGCGCAAGCGCGCACGGAGTAAACCGCTTTCCCGCTTGCGATGATCAGGGGTTTGCTTATAACTCCTCAACATGGAAAAAACCCTCATTATCCTCAAACCAGATGCTGTCCAGCGCGGCCTCTGCGGTGAAATCATCACGCGCTTCGAGAGAAAAGGCCTGCAAATCGCTGGCATGAAGATGATGAAAATCACTTCAAAATTAGCCGAAACCCATTACTCGCCGCACAAAGGCAAACCGTTCTATGAAGGCCTGGTCAAATTTATGACCAGCTCCCCGGTCGTCGTGCTGGCGCTCCAGGGCAAAGACGCCATCGCCATCTCGCGCAATATGATGGGCGCTACCTTTGGCTCCAAAGCCGCCCCCGGAACCATCCGCGGCGATTTTGGTGTCTCCAATTCGTTCAATCTGATTCATGGCTCCGATTCTCCCGAAGCCGCGACGCGCGAGCTGGGATTATTTTTCACTACCGAAGAACTCCAGGACTGGAAGCCCGCAAATCAAGGATGGGTCTATGACATGGCAAAAGGTACTCCGGAATAAGATTCAAAGCAGGGACAAGGGACACGGCGGCAAGGCGATAAGGGAAGGAAAAGGCAATCGCTTCGGTACTTCTTTCAGCCTTCAGACTTCATCCTTCATCCTTGTTTTTCGCGCCTTCGTGGTTCAAATTTTCGTTCTTCTCGCGACGGCGTTCTTAGCCGGCTGCGCTCAGCAGCAAAATTTTTCGCCCGATATGTCCACCCTCACGCCGGGCAGCACCAAAGCGGCCAACGCGCTCTGGGGTGAAAACCCCGCCAATCTCCGCTTCACAACATCCAAAACTGTCACGGTTGCTGATCTCAAAGGCCCCGGCGAAATCACCATGATCCATTTCGCCTACCCCAACGCTTTTAAGCTCAATCGCGATGTGCTCCTGCGGATTTATTGGGATGGAGAAACTTCTCCCAGCGTCGATTGCCCGCTCGTCGATTTCTTCTGCGACCCCAATGGCACGCGCGACGTGGTGAACACCGCCATGGTAAACGTGAAGCGCGGCTTCAACGCTTACTTCCTCATGCCATTCCGCAAATCCGCCAAGGTGGTGTTGGATTATGATGGCCCGGTTAGCCCGGGGAATGAATTGGCGAAGATGATGCCCTGCTATTCCTACGTTTGCTATCGCACGCTAAGCAGCATTCCTTCGGACGCAGGATATTTCTGCGCGAGCTGGAAGCAGGAAGGCGTGAAACTCGGCCTGCGCGATTACATAGCTCTCGAAACCACCGGCAAAGGAAAATTAATCGGCTGGAATGTCACCGTCCGCCACCCCGGCCGCGGATACCCTGTCGATGAAAATGAAAAATTTTATATCGACGGAGAAAAAGAAGCGTCGGTGGAATTCCAGGGCCTCGAAGATTCCTTCGGCTTCAGTTGGGGATTTCCACCCCAGGAAAATATGTTCCCATTAACTGGCTGGTTCCCTTTCATGAAAGGCGCCGCCGCCTATCGCTTCTTCCTGCAGGATTCGATCAGCTTCAACAAATCCCTGAAAGTCGCGATCGGCTTCGGCAAGCATGAAGGCCGAGGTTGGTATCAGTCCTATTCCAAATTCGGTAGCACCCTGCAATTCTCCACCACCTGCTACTGGTATCAGGCCGATCCACACGTGAATTTGCCGCCCATGCCCCCTGCCGCACAACGCCAGCCCGCTCCCGAAAAACTTTTCTGGCCGGAAGAAATGAAAGCTCCTTCGACCGCCAATTTTAAATCCCGCGGCGTCAAGCTCGCCATCATGTGCGGCGATTTCGAAGGCGAGCAGATTTATCACGAGCCAGGCTATTCTTTCTCCTGGCATGGCGATTCTCAGCGCTGGAATGATTGGGATTCCGATATTTTTTATTGCCGTTCCGACCCCAAGGAATTGTCACTGCAATTAAATGTTCCCCCAAGAGCCACCGGCACCCTGCGCCTTTTCATCACCGACCCCGACAACTACCAAGGCGGCCGCAAAGAAACTATTTCCGTCGCCGGCAAAACTATCGGCACATTCGATCATTTCCAGAAAGGACGCTGGATCGAAGTGCCAATCGATTCCACAACGACTGCCGATGGAAAATTGCCTATCCACATCCTCAATGAAAATTCGAATGCGAATGCGGTGTTATCAAAAGTGGAGTGGATTGAGAAATAACCCCATCACTGCCAGAAGTCATTTCGTAATTGCAACGACCGCCTCAAACAATTTCCCGTTCGTCGCAATCGCATCTTTTCCCCAGATCGTTTCATTCCCCTGCCAGTCAGTAAATTTCCCGCCCGCTTCTTTCAAAATCGGCAACATC
>DASXDR010000046.1:0-4342 GCA_036490535.1 Tepidisphaeraceae bacterium
GAATTGATGAAAATAGGATAAAAGCAGGATCTCGCGGAGGTTTTCGGGGAGGTTCATAACAGCTTGTCTTACTTTGGCTTGTATCTCTTCGCGTTCCAGGGGTTGATCGGGCATTTCGGCGGTGGCGCTCATTAAATCGATAAATTGGCCTGAGGTTTCATCGCCATTGTTAATGGCAGCCTGAAGGGGCGTCGTGGGGCGGCGTGCCTGGGAACGCATGAGGTCGCGGGCCTTATTGGCGGCAATGGTGAAAAGCCAGGGCCGAAAACGGCGCTGTGGATCGAACTGGTCAGCGGACTGATGCACTTGCAGGAATGTTTCCTGGAATACATCCTCTGCCGCCGCTCGGTCGCCCAGGAAGCGCACCAGAAAGTGGAAGAGCTCGCGCTGGTAGCGTTCCATCAGCTGCGTAAAACTACTGCGATCGCCGAGCCGGTAGTTGGCCAGCAATGTCTCGTCTGAAATTACGGGAGTATACGGGCCGCCTTCCGGCGCGGAGGCTCCTGGCGGTAGATTTGAGCCGTGCGCTCGATCAGGATTGAGTTCTTTTCCTGAATCACTTCGATCCTGAGGCTGTTTTGTCGTAGCACTCATGATGTATATCCTAAGAAAGCAAGTTTTGTCGCAGCCGTCAATCTGCAAAATTGCTGGATTTTTGTTATATATGCAAAGAGCTTACCGGCCTAATGTATAATCTTATGTCTTCCCAGATTTCCAATCCGGAAAAACCCTCAATTTTTGGAATAATTCCTTCGGAGCTCAAAAATCTTACGGCTCAGCTCGGTTGGCCTGCTTTTCGCGCCAAGCAATTGCTGGATTGGGTTTATGCCAAGGGCGTAGCTGATCCGGAGAAGATGAGCAATTTTCCCAAGCTGGAAAGACAGAAACTTTCCGAGGTTTTTAATTTCTCAGCAGCGGAAATCGTGCGAAGGCAGGAATCGAGCGATGGCACATTGAAGCTGCTGTTGCAATGGCCGGGCGGTGCGGTGGCAGAGACGGTTTTGATTCCCGATGGGCCGAGGCGAACGGCGTGCGTGAGCTCGCAGGTGGGCTGTCCCGTGCAATGTAAATTTTGTGCAAGCGGAATTGAAGGCGTGAAAGGAAATCTATCGGCGGGGCAGATCGTCGAGCAGATTTTCGCTTTGAATCGCGAGGCCAAGCGCGAGGAAGATTGGATCAATCATGTGGTGTTCATGGGGATGGGGGAGCCGCTGGCGAATTATGCGAATGTAATGAAAGCGATTCGGATTATTCATGATCCGGAATGTTTCGATATCGGGGCGAGAAAAATCACGCTATCGACCGTGGGCGTGCCAGCGAAGATGCGCGAACTGGCGCAGGAGAATTTGCCGCTCAATCTGGCGATTTCACTGCATGCGCCCAATGAGCCATTGCGGAAACAATTGATTCCCTGGGCGGAGCATTTTGCGCTGCCGGAGATTTTGGATGCAGCGCGATATTATTTCGATCAAACCGGGAGAGAGATCACGCTGGAATATATTCTGTTGCGGGATGTGAATGATCGGCCGGAGCATGCGAAGCAGTTGGTGCAACTGTGCCGAAAGATGCGGGCCAATGTGAATTTAATTCGCTACAACGAAGTCGAGGGATTGGGATTCAAACGCCCGGGCAATGAGGATGTGGTGCGCTTTCAGGAAATCCTGCGTGCTGGTGGCGTTAATGCGCACGTGCGCAAATCGCGCGGGCGGGATATCGATGCGGCATGCGGGCAATTGCGAAGGCGCGAAAATAATTCCTCGGGGGGATTGCCGGTGCTCATGGATGGGTGAGGAATAGATTTAAGAGAACGCGACGGCGCGAAAGCCCGAAATAAAATCGCGAAGAGAAATGCTTTATTATCTCGAAACCGGGGGTCTTTTTTTCGTCAATTTCATAGCATGTTTGCTGGGGAGAGATTTCTTGGCTGGCTTGGGACGATGTTTGACTTCGAGTTTTGCGATTGGTTTGAGGCCGGCGAGAAGGGGGAGGATGTGGTTGAGTACTTGCTCGGCGGTCATGCGGAATTTTCGGTTGCGCGCGGAGATTTTGAGCCAGCCGGCTTTGTCTCGGTAATAACGCTCGGTGAATGTTTTGCCGTGGATGAGAATGAGGTAGGCGTCGTTAGTCAGATCCATGTGTGAGATAATAATCTGGCAATCGCTTAAAACGCATTCTGCCGGATGGATCAAGCGAGAATTTTTATTGCCGTGCGACGAGTTCGGCGTGCGGTTGCGGGGTTGAAATTAGACAAATTTCCAAGACGCCACATGGGGAAACTATAGGAATCAGTTTTGTGTTTTGGATTCGACCATGATCTTCCATGAGATGCCGAACCGGTCTATGACGATTCCGTAGCGGGGGGCGAAGAATGTTTTCATCAAAGGGATTTGAATCTGGCCGCCGTCACTGAGAGTGGTGAAGAATCGTTCCGCTTTCTCCGGAGTTTCGACTCGCAGGACTAGCGAGAAGCCAGCGAATTGGGTTTGGGTTGGCGAATTTTCGCAGCCGCAGTCGGAGGCCATGATCACAGTGGAACCAATACGAAACGTGGCGTGGAAGATTTTATCCTCTGTTCCAAGCTGCAATGGAGGATGATCGGGGCGATCGCGAAAGCGCAACATGAAGAGAATTTCGGCTTCGATTGCCTTGCAATAAAAATTCAACGCTTCTTCAGTTCGGCCGGAGAAATTCAGAGTGGTTTGGACGTTCATAAATTTATCTAATGTAATAAATTTCGTAGGCTGGCGCTGTCTCACTGGCAAGGCTAGTTCTGGTGGGCGATGGCTACGCTCCTAGACTTATTTTGCCTCCACGGGACAGGCTAGCGAGAATGCCTGATCGATTACCATTCGAGCTGCATGATAAAAGGCATCCGACGAAGAGTTTACGGGATGAACCTCCAGGCGTGTGATCCAAATGCTGCCTGAAGCGGGAAACTCGGGAAAGCGCGAAGCCATCCCGTCAGCTAGTCCTTTGAGGATCGCATCCCGATACTCAGCTGGCACTTCTACTTTGAAGTGAACTCCGGGAACTTGGTTGTAGTGAAACTGAATACTGATACCCGCACCAATAACACGTGGACCGAGGTGCTTGCTGAAGGTGCCGTACACTTCAACCATACCTGGAGTCGTGGGGGGTGGAGGCATTAAGGCAGAGCAATCGTTTGGGTGAATGAGGCTCCCTTTAAAGCAAAAGGGATGACCATCGAATAGTCGGTTGAAGCGCACGAACGTCGAATGGTTCAAAGTTGTATTGTCGTGAACCAAAACCGTGCCGTCACGAGCGGCATTCAGAACAAATGCGCGCTCATTTACCCTTGACTAACGGCGGGATTCATAGTCGGCTGGTTATACCGCCCTGCGCTGCCGACGCCGGTAGCGGAATATCCACCAAACATTCCACGTCAACACTACGCTGCCCACAACGAAGCAAGTTAAGACACCAAACCAGAATGCGTGTGGATCATCTTGGCGAGTAATAAGCGGTGCGTTGGGGCCGCGGCCGTTACGAAAACTTCCTTGATGTACGACTCCAAGGCACCATGCATACGCGCCGGCACTCCATAGCAGCAGAAATGTGAATCGCGCATACGGATGTCTCGACCCCCAATCACCTGAGCGCGTTGCTTCCATGGCGGTATAACGGATGACGTTCTGTGGCGGGCAACGCGACGCGCTGACAACCGCCAGACTAAGGAAAGACTATCGACGCGACGCGGGCCCGTCCACAGCAACGGCTGGTTATGCGGCGGCGCGAGGTGCGTTAGAATATGCGAAACGCTCCTTGCTTGCAGAACGCTACAAAGGCTGCCACTTGAGCCTTGGCCTCCGCACCGGAAAACCAGTCAACGTCAGGCACAGGGGGCTGATTCGGAGCGATTTCGATGCCGCCTCCTGGCAGTTCATATTTGGCCAGCGCGTATTCGTTGGGGATAACCCGTAACGCCGATTCCAATGCCGCTCCCAACGCGATTGCATCTTCGGCGGTAACGGTTTGGCCATCGTTGGTTGTGTAATTGTCCCGATCCCAACGACCGCCCGGAAAATAAATCTCGTCCTCCGGAGATTGCGTTGTGCCGGCGGGTTTCCAGCCGTTTGCCTTGGCAATGCGGAGTAGTTTGGGCCAGCGCCACTGTTGCCACCAGATGCTCGACGTCGTGTTTTTACACTCAATCGCCATAGCCGGTCTGCCGCCGCCGCATAACTAGAACCTGTTTCAAAACTGCCTCAAGGTAATCATTAAGCAAGCCACATGAAAGAAAGCTTGGTACATCCTGAGGTTACGTTCATAGCGGACAACCAGCCGTCGGAAGTTTCCGATCCAGGCAATGCTCCGTTCCATC
>DASXDR010000073.1:0-17540 GCA_036490535.1 Tepidisphaeraceae bacterium
TAAAACTCATTCCGTGGGAAGAAGCACGGCGACGCATCGTGGAATAAAAATGCCTCGTTTACCGCTAGACGTTCCAAATGAATTTTGGCAAGAGGCCCGCGACGCCAGGCTTTGGTATCTTCAGCGCAGCGCCTATGCGGCAGAAAGATTCATAGCCGCACTCGATGAGGCTATCGCGCAAATATCGGAAGCGCCGCTGCGTTGGCCTGAATCCTCATGGAACGCGGCGTTATCGGCTCAACCATTTTCCTTATTTCCTCGTCTATCGTGTGCGAGAAGATCGTATACAACTCATCACCTGTCAGCATGCTCGAAGAAGGCCAAATTATTGGAGAGATCAAATATGAACAGCGTTTTCTCAGTCTTTCTATTCTCTTGTGTCTGGTTTTTGGGAGTGATTTTGGTTTCCCCAACCAGCGCTGCTGTTGCTCCCCGTGACGGAGAATCTATGCGCCTCTGGGAAGGTAAGGCTCCGGGCGCGCTTGGAGATTCGCCTGCGGATATCCCTACGCTTACTCCGGCCATTCCTGCACACGCCAATGGGGCGGCATTTATTGTTTGCCCGGGCGGGGGATATGGATATCTGTCGCCGCGCGAAGGGATGCCGATTGCGCGGTGGCTTAATTCGCTGGGCGTTACTGGATTCGTGCTGAAATATCGTTTTGGGCCGACGTATCACCATCCGATGGAAATGGATGATGTGCAGCGGGCGATTCGGATGGTGCGTGCTAACGCTGAAGCGTGGCATCTCGATCCGAAACGGATTGGGATTATTGGTTTCTCGGCCGGAGGGCATTTGGCGTCGACGGCGGCGACACATTTTGATGATGGCAATGCGGATGCTACTGATCCGATTGATCGCGTTTCGTGTCGGCCGGACCGGGCGATTCTTATCTATCCGGTGATTACCATGACGCCGCCGTATATGCATGTGGGGTCGCATAATAATTTGCTGGGAGAGCATCCTGATCCGAAATTGGAGAAATTTTTGTCCAGTGATTTGCAGGTGACGAAAAAGACGCCGCCGTGTTTTATCCTTTCCACCTCTGATGATAAGACGGTGCCGGTAGAGAACAGTTTGCTATTCGCGATGGCGTGCAAGAAAAATCATGTGCCCTTTGAGCTGCATGTTTTCGAGCACGGACGACATGGGTTTGCGCTTGGGGAAGATGATCCGATTTTGAAAACGTGGACGGAGATTGCGGGGCACTGGCTGGAGCGGCAAGGATTTGCGGGAGATAAATCTGAAACAAATTCGAAATAAGAAATCCTAAATCACAAACTGTTTTCAGATTGCATTTAAATTTATTGTCCTACTATTTCCAGCAAATCGCTGCGCGAATAGAGGCCGGCTAATTGCCTGGGCTTTCCATCTTCGTAGATCACGGTAAGCGGGATAGCGCCAACGGGATTCAATTGTCGCAGAAGAGTCCAGCCGGGAGCGTCGGATGCGCTGAGGTCGGCTCGCAGGGTCAAGACATTGTGGTCATGGAGGGAATGGACCACTTGCTTGTCGGTGAAGACGGTGGCCTCGAGGGCCTGGCAGTTGCCGCACCAGACGGCAGTGAAATCGATTAATACAATTTGGTTACGTGCTTCGGCTTGCTGGAGCGTTTGGGGGGAAGAGGGTTGCCATTGGATAGGCACGTAGGTCAATTTTCGGGTTATCGCCAGGGCAGGCGTAACGATGCCAAGAGCGATTAATATCGCGATCGCAATCGGCACGGGACGGTGTGTAATTGCCAGTGTTCGGCCGATTAAAAAAATTCCTGAGGCGGCGATGACAACGAATATGACCCAAAAGATGTTGACCCCCTGCCACGCTGTTGGCAGCGCAGGCCTTAAAAAATAAACTGCCGTGGCCACAAGCAGGAATCCCATCATCTGCTTCACTAGGTCCGCCCAGGGTCCGGCGCGAGGCAGGCGCTGCGCCATCGCGGGAAATGCCGATAGAATCAAATAGGGCAGCGCCATACCCACGCCTGTCATCATTAACACTGCCACGCCGATTACGCTGGGCTGGGCCGATGCCCAGATGAGCAGCCCGAGAAACATTCCGAACGTGCAAGGTGTCGAAAGCACGGCGGTGAAAATCCCGAACAAGAAATTCCCAAGCAAGGTCTCGTGAGTTGGCGTTAAGCGATAGACCCCTTGCGGCAACACTACTTCAAACACGCCAAATGTCTGTAAAGCCAACGCCAGGAGGACCACGACAATCGTTAAAGAAAATGCTGGATAACTAAAAAGTTTTCCCCAGTCTAACCAACGCAATCCGACGACCAGTACCGCCAGCACGCCAAACGCCGCGACGATTCCCAGGGAAAAAATCGCTCCCAGCAGCAAGCTTTTGGCTCTATTAAATTGCGCGACCTGATAAAAGCCCATGGCCTTGAGCGGCACGATCGGCAGGACGCAGGGCATGATGTTGAAGATTACACCAATGAAAAGCGCTGCGATAAATGCCAGGAAATATGAATGTTCGCCGATGTGCAAACCCAGTACGTTGAATCCCCCCTGCTCGACGGCGGGTTGCGCGGGCATGGTTGCAGGCTGACTGGTTTGCTTCATGGCCGCGAAGACTGCGGGATTAAAATTTTTGAATAGCTCTGCATTGCCGGGCGCGATCTTCTGCCCGGCAGTCACTATTTTTGTGATCACCTGCCACGGGGAATTCTGGGGTGCAAAACACATCCGATCATTGCATACCTGGTAGGTAACTGTTCCGCTTATTTTCAACTCGCCGAGCTGCGCATCGGATTTCACCTGCACCGGCACATAAGTCACAATTTCCCCTTCATACACGCTCAAATTTCCGAGCATGGGATAGGTCTTCAACATTGGCGCGGGATAGATAGGGTCCAATGCTTGGAGTTGCGCGCTGGTATCCAACTTCACCGTATAGGGGATCAAATATGATTCGAGTGGCGTGTGCGATTGCGCATGCAGGCCGGGACCTAACTTGAGCACCACGGCAACAACAGCCTGTTGTCCTGGTTGGAGCGCGCTGACGTTCAATTCCGCTGATACTTTTCCTTTTCCCCCTACTTGCGCCAACGCGGTTGCGGAAAAAACCACCAGCGCCATCCATGCAAAAAGCGATCGCATATGTTCATTATAGGGAATCTGGCTCGAAGCTCGACTGTTGACCGAAACGAGCTCGCTCAGCCTTTGACATATTGGGCGAGCAGCTCCGGGCGAGAGCAGACGTGGAAGTGTTTGTAAATTGCTTTGACATGTGCGTGGATTGTGTGGCGGGAGAGGCCCAGGCCAACGGCGATTTGTTTTTCGCCCTGGCCTTGCAGAAGGAATTCGTGAATTTGGCGTTGGCGCGGGGTCATACCATTGGCCTGCGGATCGTGGCTGGCTTTGTACAGATCGTTCATTTCCGAATGAAGCAGGTGAACCAGACGAGCATCGGTCATGTTGAATTCTGATCTGCCACGTGGTCGAAAGAAACAGAGCATGCCAGCTGCTGTATCGCCGAGGCGAAGAACAGAATAAATACAATCAAGTTTGATTGCTGAAGAACCGTTGTTGTGTTTTAGCAATTGGCGACGGGTACGGGTTAACGCATCTCCGCCCTTACGCAACATCTGCAATAGTTTTTCCCAGGCATCGTCATGATCCGGTTCATCCAGCCAGGCTTCTACAAGCTGATTGGCAGAAGCCCCCTTGCCAATTTGCGCCAGTACTTCGATGCGCGGTCGATCCCCGTTGAGGGTGAAAACGACCGATACTCCGCCTGATGCGCCGGTTAGTTCGCACAAGCCAAGAACAATCCGCTGCCAGCGCAGATGGCACTCATTGGCTGGTTCGTGAAGAATCTTAGCCAGATTCAAAACGCGTTTTAGATTTGCTTCATCCATGCGCCAGTGGATCATTTGCATTGTGCAAATATCGAATAATTTGCACGCTCGTCAAAGTCGCCTATTAAGGGTATAGCACCCCAAGTTTATATTTAACCAGAAGTTTTGCTATAAGAAAAAGGCCCGCGCTATTTTTGCAGGAAAATGCTTAAGGGGTTTAACGCATTTGACGCGCGTGGGCCTTTAAGGTGGTTTGACGTATATTCGCTCTTCTATGTCTTACGATTTCACGGCCATTGAGAAAAAATGGCAGGAATATTGGAAAACGCATAAGAGTTTTGCGGCGATCGAGCCAGAGCGCGCGGGCGGGATGCCGAAGAAATATGTCCTGGACATGTTTCCTTATCCGAGCGGGGCGGGTCTACATGTTGGCCATGTGGAGAATTATGCGGCGACAGACATTATCTCGCGCTACTTCCGCATGCGCGGGTTTAATGTGCTGCATCCGACAGGGTGGGATGCGTTCGGGCTGCCGGCCGAGCAGTATGCGATCAAAAATAATCGCCATCCGCGCGAATTTACTGCAGCCAACATCGCCAATTTTCGGCGGCAGATTCAGATGCTCGGTTTGAGCTATGACTGGGACCGGGAAATCGATACGACCGATCCGAAATATTACAAATGGACGCAATGGATATTTCTGAAATTGTTCAACAGCTATTTTGATCCGGTAGATAAAAAGGCGAAGTCGATTTCGCATCTGATTCATGAATTGGAGCAGGATAATTTTGTAGTGGCACCGGATGGATCGGTGAAGCGAAATCCGGTGATGGAGGGAATGGAAGCAATCAGTGGGGATGTACAGCTTGAGAGGAAATGGCGCGAGCTCTCGGTGGAGGAAAAGAACGATGTCATTGATGGGATGCGGCTGGCGTATACCGATGAAGCGCCGGTGAATTGGTGTCCGGCACTGGGGACAGTGCTGGCGAATGAGGAAGTGATTGATGGCAGGAGTGAGGTGGGCGGATTTCCCGTGGAGCGACGGCCAATGCGGCAATGGATGCTGCGGATTACGGCGTACGCGGATCGGCTCCTGGATGATTTGAATCTGCTGGATTGGCCGGAATCGCTAAAGCAGATGCAGAGAAATTGGATTGGAAGAAGTGTGGGAGCGGAAGTCGACTTCGAGGTCGCGGCCTCGAAGAGAGACGAGGGGCAAGGGGATGAAGAGGACGGCGAAGGAATTACTGTCTTTACGACTCGACCGGACACGCTTTTTGGGGCGACGTATATGGTGCTCGCGCCGGAGCATCCGTTGGTGGAGAAGATTACGACGGCTGAGCAAAAAGCAGCGGTGAATGCGTACCGCGAGCAATGTGCTGGGCGCAGCGAACGCGATCGCATGGCGGATGCTAAGGACAAGAGTGGGGTATTTACCGGAGCGTATGCGATTAACCCGGTGAATGAGGCAGCGATTCCGATTTTCATTGCGGATTATGTGCTGATGGGGTATGGCACGGGGGCGATCATGGCGGTGCCGGCGCATGATCAGCGGGATTTCGAGTTTGCGAAGAAATTTAATTTGTCGATTAAGCCGGTGGTGAAGCCGATTAAAGGCGATTTGCCGGACGATGCTGCGTTCGAAGAGGAAGGGACCGCGATTAATTCGCCCGTGATTGATGGGCTGACTACCGCGAAAGCCAAGGAGCAAATGATTGCCGCCCTGGAACGCGATGGCGTTGGGCATGGGACGGTGAAATATAAGCTGCGGGATTGGTTATTTAGTCGGCAGCGCTATTGGGGCGAGCCGTTCCCGATCGTGCTGGATACGCAGGAGCGGGCGTATGGGATTGATGAAGCGGAGTTGCCGTTGGAGCTGCCCTCTATTGAGGATTACAAGCCGACGGGGACGCCGGAACCGCCGCTGAGCAAGGCGAAGGATTGGGTGAAATATGAGAACCCGCGCATAGCCATGCGTGGGCTTTTGCGCGAGACCAATACGATGCCGCAGTGGGCGGGGTCGTGCTGGTATTATTTGAGGTTTTTGGATCCGAATAATTCGCAGGCTCCGGTTGATCCGAAAAAAGAAGCGTATTGGATGCCGGTGGATTTGTATGTCGGCGGCGTGGAACATGCAGTGCTGCATCTGCTGTACGCACGGTTTTGGCACAAGGTGCTGTTTGATCTGGGCGTGGTTTCGCAGCCGGAGCCGTTTGGGCGGCTGGTGAATCAGGGATTGATTCTGGGGGAAACGGAATATCACGCGTTTTACACGGCTGATGGGAATGTCGTGACGGCATCGGAAGCCAAAGAGATTGGTGAAGAAGCTACGGACGCTGGCGTGAAGCTGATGGCAATCCACGCCAAGACCAGCGAAAAACTCATCGGCCAGCGCGTCGGCGAAGAGGATGTCGAAAAAACTGCCAATGGATTTCGTCTGAAATCCAATCCGAATATGCGTGTGGATGCGCGCGCATTTAAAATGTCTAAATCCCGCGGCAATGTCGCCAGTCCGGACGATCTCGTGCGCGAATATGGCGCCGATGCGCTACGGCTGTACGTGATGTACATGGGCCCCCTGGAAATGCAGAAGCCATGGAACACGCGAGACATCATCGGCATGTCGCGGTTTCTCAGCAGTGTTTGGCGTAATCTCGCCGAAAAGCCGGTGGATGCGAATGCGGCAATGAGCGATGCGCTGCAAGGCCAAATGCATCGGACCATTAAGAAAGTCGCGGAAGATACAGAGGCGTTGCGCTTTAATACGGCCATTGCAGAATTGATTAAGTTGAATAATGAGATCACCGCTTTGCCTGCGGTTCCGAAAAGTCTTGCGGAAAATCTGGCGCTGATGGTGGCTCCGTTTGCCCCGCATCTGGCGGAGGAATTGTGGCAACGGCTTGGGCATGGCGAATCGCTGGCGCATTATGCCTGGCCTAGTTTTGATCCAGCCAAACTCGTCGAATCTACGATGGAATTGCCGGTGCAGGTGAATGGGAAGTTGCGCGGGAAGATTGTGGTGCCGGTGGATGCGGGGGAAGCGGATATTCTTGCGCGGGCGGCGGGAGATTCAGAAGTTCAACCTTGGCTGGCGGGAAAAACGGTTCGCAAGCAAATCTATGTTGCGAAGAAGCTGGTGAATTTTGTGGTGGGGTGAGCTTTCGTCCATCGGGAGAACCGGGGCGTCCTCGCCCCGTGGTCCGGGCCGGGGACGGCCCGACTCTACTGTCTACGAAGGGGTTTCAGTTATTTAACGCTTGCAGTGACTTGCGTATTTTCTCTACGCTGCCAAATCGTATCTTTATCCACGTGGGCTACGGGAACGTAATTCGCCTGCACATATCCATCAATAATTTCCCACGCTTTGACGTAATTTATCCGCCGCAAGGGCTTGGCCTGGAGGTCCCAGATATTGCGAGCCTCGTAATAGACCCAATCATTCTGATGCGTTTTGAGCACAATATACTTCGGCGGATGGGCGGCGAAATCGTCGAGGATTTGTTTGCTCAAAATCAGAGGCGATTGGTCGCTGTTAGCGAAAAGAAATGTCAGCACGCAGCGCGAGGCGGAATGGAGATTTGTTTCCAGCAGAATTCGCGAGGCGTTTTCGTCCCAGATTTTGTCATTGGGGGCGGCGTGCGCGAGCAGATAATCGCTGGTTGGTAACGTCGAACTTCCTTTATAAAGCTGATCCATCGCATTGGCAGCGGTGCCGATGGAATAAGCTGCTAATGGCAGTACGCAAGCGGCCAATGTAATAATCTCGGATTTGCGCGGGATCATCCCAAAAAGCAGAGATGCAGGCGGAATCAGGACCAGGAAATGATACCAGTACATCCGTCGCTGCATGAGGACCGCGAAAATTTCGACGAGCAGCCATGTGAAGACAAAAATTCGCTGGGCCAGCAGTTGCTTATCCACCTCAACAGAAATTTTCCTGCGGCGAAATAGCCATCCGCGCAGGACCATTGGAATCGCCAGGAAAAATAAAATGACCGGCATCTTCATAAGATTGGGCAATCCCACAGCGCTGTTCCGCGCATAATCGCTGATCTGCTGATACAACCCCGGCATATCCGCCAAAAGATCTGCTCCGACCAGATATGCCAGTGCCGCGGCGACTGGTATGGCCACGCCCGTCATTAACGCCAACATTTGCTTCCAAGTCGGGCGGCCAATTACCAGTCGGCATGCGCCAAATGCGAGCAAAACGCCCAGGCCAGTCGGCTTGAACATCGCGGCGCAGCCCGCCGCCATCCCTGCGACCAAAGCGGGCGCCCATCGCTCGCTTCGCAAACATTCGGTTAGAAAATAGACTGCCAGCGCATCGAAAAAAATCTGGCACGTTTCCAGTTGGAATCCGCCAAAAACGGTTCTCGTAAAATTCAGATAGACCAGCGAGAAAAAGAGCGTCGCGATGCCCGCGTTTTTGCCAAAGGATCGCCGTGCTGTCTCAGCCAGGATCAAACAACTGAGAAATGCCAGAGCAGTGCTGAGCAGCACGTAGCCAGCCCACTGGTTGCCGAGCAAACGCCAGGGCAACGTCATCATCAGGCCGACCGTGGGAAATTTATTATCCAGGAAATCATGGCACATCCGGCCGCCGAGAAAGGTCATCTTTCCCATGTACACGAAGATGGCTGCGTCGGCGTCGAACGGATTGCAGAGATAGACGAGCCGCCCGACCAGCGCTGCCAGCAGGCAGATCACCAGTAGGCTCATGACTCGAAAACGACTATCAACTGCGTCTGTATCAGCTTCCACCCTGCAAATATCGGAATTCTCCGGCAGCATCTGCAAATGCACAAATTGCGCCACGCTGTATCAAGACTGCTGGATGGCTACTACGGCATTCGCAACTGCATCTAAATCCCGCTATTATCGAGCCCGCGATATGCCCGACGATCCATTTGTCCGCAAATTAACTGAGATTTCGCAGCGTTATGAACAGTTGCAGGAATCACTCAACGATCCGGCCGTGCTGACTAATCCGCAGCGGCTGACCGCTATTACCAAAGAATCAGGCCAGATCTCCTCCATCGTCGACCAATACCGTGAATACAAAAAGGCGGTCGATTCATCCGCGGAATTACAAGGCTTGATCGCTAACAAATCCGACCCGGAGATGGCGGAGATGGCCGCCGCCGAATTGCCGGAAACGCAGGCAAGAGCCACGCAATTACTCGAGAGCCTTAAGGATGAATTTCTCGCCGCCGAGGATAATGCGATCGATTCTTTCTTCCTGGAAGTCCGCGCCGGTACTGGCGGCGAAGAGGCGGCGCTGTTCGCTCGTGATCTGTTTGAAATGTATCGGCGATATTGCGAGCCGCACGGATGGCGGTTTGATGTATCCGATCTTTCCACTAGCGAGCGCGGGGGGTTCAAGGAAGCGATCATCAACATACGGGGGCGCGGGGCATTCAGGCGGTTGCGATTTGAAGGAGGCGGGCATCGCGTGCAGCGAGTTCCCGAAACCGAAGCGCAGGGGCGTATTCATACCTCGGCGGCGACGGTGGCGGTGCTGCCGGAATTGCCGGATGTGCAGATCAATATCGATATGAAGGATATTGAGGAATTCGGCTGCCGCGGCGGTGGTCCGGGCGGGCAGAACGTGAACAAGGTCGAAACCGGCTGGTTTATTCGACATAGACCCTCTGGCCTGACCTTTAAAATGACCGAGCACAAATCGCAATCACAAAACAAGGAACGCGCCTGGGCATTGCTGCGAGCCACGCTTTACGAAGCCGAGCAGGCCAAGCAGCACGCCGCTGCGATGTCTGCCCGCAAAAACATGATGGGATCGGGAAATCGCAACGAGCGCATTCGTACGTATAACTTTCCCCAGAACCGCTGCACGGACCACCGCCTTGGTGGCGACAGCGGGGGTGAGAAAAATTTTAATCTCGATCAGATCATTGGCGGGAATCTTGACCCGCTGATTGATGCATTGACCGAACTCGATAAACGCCAACGTCTAGAAAACCTTTAAGCTTCGCAATGCTGAACTTTGAACGATGAACACTGAAAAAATACAATTCGTTTCGGTCCTCGGTGTTCATTTCAGCGTTCAGCATTCAGCGTTCAGCATTTAATTTATGCTTCGCATCCTCCTCATCCCCCTCGCCCTGATCGCCCTGCTCATCGGGGCTATGTTCTGGTCGGGTGGTGGGCAGATCGGAAGGGCAGAATTCGCGTATATCGATAATGGCGACATCATCACCCTCGATCCTAATCAGATCTCCTACTCGCGCGATTTCCGCATCACATATGCCATCCGGGAAGGACTTTATGCGTATAACCCGTCGACATTGATCCCCGAGCCTGCGGATGCGACGAGTGTCGATATCACGCCAGATAAGAAAACCTGGACGTTTCATCTGCGGCCCGAAGCGAAATGGACCAACGGCGATCCGGTACGTGCCGCTGATTATATTTTCGCGTGGCGGCGAATGTTGGAGGAGCCCGGCGAATATACGTATCTGTTTTATTATTTGGAAAATGCCAAGGCCTACGAAGACGCGTTCGCCGCTCACGGCTCAATGTCGTTCGATCAGGTAGGCGTAAAAGCACTGGATCCACTGACCCTACGCGTCACGCTGCATGATCCATGTGGTTTTTTTCTCGATCTGGTTTCGTTTACTCCGTTTTATCCGCTGAATGAGCGATCGATGCAGCGGTTCGCCGAGGCCAATAACGGGCACGTTTCCTACAAGCCCGAATTCACCAAGCCGCAAAATGTTGTTACTAACGGCCCGTTCTATTTAAAGCGATGGGATTTCAAGCGCGATCTCTGGCTGGAAAAATCCCCAAGCTATTGGGATCACAAGCACGTCCCGCTGAAATCGATTGAGATGGTCATTAATGATGACCCGTTGAGTAGTTTGCTGATGTACGAGTCTGGATCAGTAGATTGGGTGACGGATGTAAATAATGATTTTTGCGCGGAGCTACGAGCAAGGGGAAGGAAAGATTTGATCATTTCACCGGGGTTCGGGACGTTTTTTATGGATTTCAATTGCGCCAGCGCAGTGCCCGGCCTGATAGCGAATAATCCATTGGCCGATGTGCGCGTGCGGCAGGCGATCGATATGGCAATCGACAAGCAGCAGATTTGCGACACGATTCTAATGGGGTTGGGAGAAAAGCCGGCGACCACATTTATCCCACCGAACATATTTCACGGCTATCACACGACGCCCGGTTTTAACTTCGATGTAACTCGCGCTCGCAAGCTGCTGGCCGATGCGGGTTATCCCAATGGGGCTGGTTTCCCCACCCTCCCCCTGCTCTTCCCCAGCACGGCGCCGCAGACGAGCGATCTGGTGCAGGATATCAAGAACCAGTTACAAGCCAACCTGAATATCACCGTCGATCTGCAATCCATGGAGAGCCGGATTTACAGCACACGGATTCATGACAAGCAATTTGTTCTCGGCGTGAATGACTGGATCGGCGATTATGGTGATCCATCCACATTCACCGACAAATATCTTTCCACGTCAGCAAACAACCCTACCAATTGGCTCGAGCCACAATATGATAAATTATGTGGCGAGGCGGCGCACGAGTCGGATAATGCCAAGCGCATGGCGCTCCTGGAACAAGCGGAAAATCTGATTAATACCGAAGTGCCGATTGTGCCGCTCTATTTCATGATCAACACCGATTTATGCCGCCCGTATGTGGACATGCATTTTAACCCGCGCATGACTATTAGTTTTAAAGGTATCAAAGTGCATAAGCATTGACCTTGGCAAAAAGATCCCATGATCAAGACTCTCTTTTTCCGCATCCTCCAGTTCCCCTTGATCCTCGCAGTGATTTACGTGGTGACGTTTTTGCTATGCTGGGTGGCACCGGGGTCGCCCTTTGAAAATCCTGCGGGCAAAAAGCTGGATCCGATTGCGATGCAAGCGCTCAAGGAGCGATTTCATGCGGATTCGACATGGAAATTTTTGAGTTATTACCCAACACGAATCGTTTTGCATGGCGATTTCGGGCCGAGCTTGCAACAGAGGGAATGGTCGGTAAATGATATCCTCAAAAGTTCGCTGCCCATATCGGTGACGCTTGGTATTTTTGCATTGACAATCGCCAGCATATTTGGCGTGGCGATGGGAGCGTATTCGGCTGTACGCGTGGGAGGGCTGGCGGACTGGTTTGGCTTGACCCTTACGCTGATCGGGATTTCGCTGCCTTCGTTCGTGTCGGCGGCGGTATTGCTGATCATTTTTTCGGGCGAACTCAAATGGTTCCCGGTAGGCGGGTGGGGTGGATTTACTAACATGGTTCTGCCGGCGCTGGCGCTTTCGCTTGCTCCCATGGCATACATCGTGCGACTGATGCGCGCGTCGATGCTGGATGTACTGGGAGAAGATTACGTGCGGACAGCCCGGGCTAAGGGATTATCGCGGCCGATGGTCATCATCAAGCATTGTCTGCGCAATGCGTTTTTGCCGATCCTGTCTTTCCTGGGCCCGGCGGCGGCGAATACGCTCACCGGATCATTTGTGGTGGAAAAAGTTTTCAACATCCCCGGGCTAGGAGAGCAATTCGTCAATTCGGTGCTGAATCGGGATCAGACGCTGATTCTGGGAACGGTGATCGTGTACTCAGCGTTGCTGCTGTTTTTTAATCTGCTGGTGGATGTCAGCTATACATTTGTCGATCCGCGCATTGTGATGGGGGCCAAGTCATGACCGCAATCACCAGTGTTCCTTCCGAGCCCATGGATGCAGCAAGCGAACCGGCGGATCATGCGCTGCGCCGGGCACTGAAATCCTCAAGAATAGTTTTCGGCGGAGGCATTCTTCTTGTGATTTCGCTCATTTGCTTAGCGACCCTGCCAGCGACGTTGCGAAGGCAGAGTTCGCTTTATTATGACCGGCAAATTGCGCAATTGGTTCGAGCGGCGCCGGCGGCTGAGCTGCCACGATGGTTTGGGATGGATACACTCGGCAGAAGTATGCTGGGCCGCTGTCTGCTGGGCGGGACCATTTCGCTGGGCATTGGTCTGGCCGCAGCAACGATTTCGATGGTGCTGGGCGTCAGCATTGGTTTGCTCGCTGGATATCGCGGTGGATGGACCGACTCGGCGCTCATGCGGCTCGTGGATATTCTTTACGGGCTTCCTTACATCCTCCTCGTCATCCTGTTTAAAATTGCCTTTGAGCCAACATTAGCGACATGGATTTCTCCACCGGCGGCGAATCTCGTGGTGCTGTTCAGTGCAATTGGATTGGTAAGCTGGCTGACCATGAGCCGAGTGGTCAGAGGCCAGGTATTGTCATTGCGGAATCAACCGTTCATCGAAGCGTGCCGGGCGATGGGAATTGGCGAAGGGCGGATATTCCTACGGCACATCCTGCCGAATTTGATCGGGCCGATCGTAGTCTATGCCACGCTCACCGTGCCAGGAGCGATTTTAGGTGAATCGTTTTTGAGCTTTCTGGGCGTGGGGATTTCGCCACCGATGCCGACGTGGGGATCGCTGGCCAGCGATGGATTATTACAGGCACTGAATCCATTACATCATCGCTGGTGGATGCTCTTTTTCCCATGTCTACTCTTGGCAATAACACTCTTAAGCCTGAATTTTCTCGGCGACGGATTGCGCGACTTATTTGACCCCAAGCGTGAAGCGAAGAAGATATGAGGATGAAGACGTGAAACGTGAAACGTGATAGACCAACGGCTTGTCACGTTTCACGTTTCACGTTTTAGATTTATGGAAAACAAATTTGGAATTAAGGAACTGTTCTTCACCTGCCTGCTGATTATTCTCATTGTCAGCGTCTGGCTGGGGATGAAGCAATTCGATCGCCAGTATGAATTGATCCGGACGCTTAAAGATACGTCGGATGATCAGACGCGCACTCTGGCGGAAATCAGCCGACAGCTTGCGGTGGGGATTCGTACCGTTGGAGGTGCGACATCGGAAGCGGAGCCAGCGGGCAGTGATCCATTTGCGCGCATGAAAACCGCAGAGGCGCAGAAGGGTTATGCGCAGGGCGATTGGTTGATCCAGGCATTTCCAGTGAACTTGGAAAAAATCAGTGCGCCGGTAGCAACTGACACCTATGCGATAGATGGCGTCTGGGCCCATGTGCTGGAGGGATTGATCACGCGCGATCCGGTCACGCTGGAATGGCAACCGCTCATCGCGACCTCATGGAAAATCAGCCCGGACGGATTGACCATCACGCTGCCCATGCGGCATGGCGTCACATTTTCTGATGGAAAGCCCTGTACCGCCGACGACGTAATTTACTCGTTCAATCTCATCATGAATCCGAAGGTCGAAGCGCCGGCGCTTCGCTCGTATTACGAAAACATATCGTCGGTGTCCAAGACCGATGATTACACCGTTGTCTTCAAATTCAAAGAGCCTTATTTTGATGAGCTCAGTCTGGTCGCGGGACTGAATATTCTGCCAAAACATTTTTATTCGCAGTTCACAGTGGATCAGTTAAATCTGAAGCCAGGGTTGCTGATGGGAACAGGGCCGTATCGGCTTCAAGACCCGGCCAACTGGGGGCCAGGTCAGCAACTGGTGCTGTTGCGGAATGAACGATATTGGGGTCCGCCGCCAGGTTTTGATCGGCTGGTATTTCGCGAAATCAGCAATGAAGTGGCGAATCTTACTGCGTTTACCAATGGTGAGACAGACATCTTTTCAGCAGTGCCCGAACAATATGAACGGCTTTTGAAGATGCCTGACGTGGTTAAACGCACACAGCATTACGAATACAGCACGCCCATCAACGGCTTCAATTTTATCGCATGGAATGAGCAGCGCAATGGGAAAGCTACTCTTTTTGCTGATAAACGCGTTCGGCAGGCGATGACATTGCTAATGGATCGCGACCGGATACTGAAGGAAATTTTCCTGGGATATGCCAGCAAAGCAGATGGACCATTCTACCCGCAAAGCAAGCAGCATATGCCAGGCATGACACCATGGCCTTACGATCCTGCCAGGGCAAAGTCGCTGCTTGCGCAGCTGGGATACAAACTGACGAACGGCCAACTCATCGGACCGAATGGACAACCTTTTCGATTCAAGATGACGTACGGCACGGGCTCACCCACCGTGGAGCGAATGGTATTGTTTATTCGTGACGAGTTGGCTGGCGCAGGAATTACCCTGGAACCTGATCCGCTGGATTGGTCGGTTTTTGATGAGCGCATTAAAAACCGCGACTTTGATGCCATTTCCTTGGGTTGGACCGGCGTAATCGAGGACGATCCATATCAAATCTTCGATTCATCGCAGATCAAAGATCAGGGGGACGATTTTGTATCGTACAAAAACGCGGAACTTGATCAGCTTATCGAAAAAGCACGACGAACGGTGGATCAAGCCAAGCGCATGCCAATGTGGCAACGCGTCGATCAGATTCTGCACGATGATGAACCTTACACGTTTTTGTTCAATCGCAAATCGCTGGTATTCCTTGACGCGCGGATCCGAAATGTCCAGATAACGCCGCTTGGCTTAAATGATCGCGTCGAATGGTGGGTTCCGAAAGAATTGCGAAAGTGGGAAAAGTGATGAATTAGTTGCTAGTTGTTAGTTGCTAGTTGCCAGTTGAGAAAGCACGAGTTATGGCGTTGAGTCATTATCGGGAATTGATTGTTTGGCAGCGCGCGATGGATTTAGTCGTTGAAGTTTATCGCGTTACGCAACAATTCCCTTCGACAGAAATAATGGCCTGAGCAACCAATTGCGGCGGGCAGCGGTGTCCATTCCGTCCAATATTGCTGAAGGACAGGGACGCGGAGGCGCGATAGACTTTGCTCGGTACTTAAGAATTGCAAATGGCTCGCGACAGGAAGTTGAGACGCAAATTATGATTGCCCAACGCCTGGGATACATCAAGGATAAAACCATGGAAGATTTAATAACGCTGGTCGATGAAATAGGTCGCTTGCTTTCTGGACTGCTAAAATCGATCGCGCCCAGCAACTGATTTTGTCTTGCTGGCAACTGGCAACTAACAACTGGCAACTATCCTCCCATGCTTAATTACATAATCCGTCGAATATTGCTGTTTTTTCCGACGTTGATCGGTATGACGCTGGTGGTATTTCTGGTCATGGCCTGGTCGCCGGGCGGCGTGGGGGGATCGTTGCTGAATCAGGTGGGGAATATGAAGGCGAATCAGGCGGCAGCGATTCGCAAATACCTGACCGAACGTTATGGGTTAAATGAGCCGGTGATGGTGCAATATGTGCATTGGTTGAATCTGGTTTCGCCGGTTGGATTTTCGACAAATGTAGAGACGCATCAGCGAACATTTGGATTCAAGGCACCGGACCTGGGGTTTTCATTTTCCAAGGGGCGGCCGGTCAGCGATCTATTGCTCGAAGCTGTGCCCATCACATTGCTTTTAAATGTAGTGACGATCCCGCTGATATACGTGATTTCAATCCTGGTCGGCATTTATTCGGCGTATCGCAGAGGAAGTACTTTTGACCGAGCCAGCGGATCCATTCTGCTGGCGCTTTGGTGCGTGCCGACGATGTGTGCGGGCGTGCTGTTGATCGGGTTTCTGGCCAACCGCGAATATGTCCAGGTGTTTCCGACCGGCGGATTGCACGACACGCTGGCAACGACGATGAGTTTTTTGCCATCCTGGGCGAGCGGCAATTTCGAGCGCGGCTGGCTGCTGGACACGATGTGGCATTTGGCGATGCCGGTTTTTTGCCTGACCTATGGCGGATTTGCATTCCTGACTCGCCTGACGCGCTCTGCCATGCTGGATAATCTCTCGGCCGATTATGCCAGGACGGCTCGCGCCAAGGGCGTTAGTGAGCGCGTGATGTTGTTTCGCCATGTGTTTCGCAACTCGCTATTGCCACTGATTACGGTGGCGGCCCAGATTTTGCCCAGTTTGATCGCGGGATCGATCATCGTTGAATCGATCTTTTCCATACATGGCATGGGTTTGCTGATAATCGAGGCAGTGGATGCGCGCGATCGCGATCTCGTGCTGGCCGAGGCGCTCATCGCCGGGATTTTGGGATTGGTGAGTTATCTGATTTCGGATTTGTGTTATGCGCTTGCCGATCCACGGGTGAGTTATGAGTGATCCAGCTACGGCAATTTCCATTGCTCCGCTGATCGCCGCCGATTCGGAGGAGCCTTCGCGCAGTTTTGCAGCGCAAGCCTGGCAGCGGACATTTCTACCATTGGGGGCAAAATTCGGGGCGGCGTGGATCTTTCTTCTGGCATTTGGAGCTATTTTCGCCCCGTTTTTAGCATCGAGTTTTCCATTGTTAGTGAAACAAAATGGACATTGGTGCAGCCCGATGCTGCGACAACTGACGCCGGTGGATGTGATCCTGCTGGTTGTTACGGGTGCTGCTATCGTTTGTTTGGCGATGCGATGTTCGTTTAAGCGTTTGGCGCTGGTGACGCTGGTTGCCCTTTGCATAGTAACGCCGCTGGCGCTGCTTTTCGTTCGGCCCCCTGCCAACGTAGTCTTTGAGCAATATCGCCAGTTCGCCGCCGAAGGAAAATTTGAGCGCGTGATCTGGGCGCCAATTCCATTTTCTCCTGGCGATCATTTGCGCGATCAGCCGGACCTGCGGCTGACAGCGCCGAGCCGGGCGCATCTCATGGGCACGGAGATCAACGGAGCAGACGTATTTTCGCGGATTTTATATGCCTGCAGAATTGCGCTTTCTATTGGATTCATCTCGACGGGAATTGCGATCGCCATTGGCATT